>NZ_RCSQ01000008.1:0-8608 GCF_004103255.1 Pseudoalteromonas sp. PS5 | reverse complement strand
TTTTTTAAGGAGGGTTTTTGTGCGTAAATCAGTGTGTTCGTTTTTAGTTGTCGCTTTGAGTGCGATCCCAAGTGCAGTAGCAAGTCAAGCTCAGTTATTTGAAGAGCTCTCAGAGAAAATGGCGCGTTGGCAAACGTCTACCCCCTCAGATCAAGAGCTGAGTGAGTTTGAACAATATAAGCGCCAACAGTTAACGGCATTTTCTGACTATGTTACCGAACATTTTGAGGAGTTCGACTCATTCCGTGATCAGGTGATCCAGCAATGGGGTGATATTACCGTTTCAGACCAAGCAACCTTTGTTTCTTACAGTGACGACTTATCATCGAGAATGGTGGTGGATTTTGCTGCCAATAAATTGGTAGTTAGTGTAAAGCACGCTGCGGATAAGAAGGTCACTGAGGAACAGTTACGCACGCTATATAAAGAGTTTATTGCAAACGATCGTGCTGTCATTGAAGTGTTTAATACCCAAAATGCACCTGATTTTACAAAAACCAAAACACAACAGCGCCAAATTGATAATGCTTCCAGAGCGCAAGCTTTAATTGCAGCTAAGAATCAAATAGATAGCCAATTTGAGCAACAACAACGTTATATTGAGCGACAAACAGATCAAGCTATTTTAGATGGTGAAAATGATAAAGTCGCCGAGAAGCAACGTCGAGAACAACAGGAAAAATTAGAGCAACTCAAGCAAAAACGCCTAAAAAAGCTAGTAAAAGCGGCAACTAAAACAGGCACAACTGAACAAAAACAGACGACTGTTGTTTCTGAGGTTGTGCTCCAATTGCCAAAGAAAGTTGATGCCAGAAGCAGGGCTCAGCGTTACTTGACTCAAGTGAATTCACAAGCACAGCGCTTTGATATTGCACCGAGTATCATTTTGGCTGTAATGCACACTGAAAGTCACTTTAACCCCATGGCAAAATCACATATTCCAGCATTTGGGCTGATGCAGATAGTGCCTACCAGTGCGGGAGTGGATGTTAACCGTATGCTTTACAATCGTGATGAGCCGATGTCTGCACCATATTTGTATGTTACCGACAACAATATTGAAGCAGGTGCTGCTTATTTGAATATTTTGGACAAACGCTATCTTAGCAAAATACAAGATCCTTTAAGTCGAAAGTACTGTATGATTGCAGCGTACAACACCGGCGCAGGTAATGTGGCTAGAGTATTTAATGCTGATGGCTCGCGCTCTATTACTAAAGCGTCCAAAATCATCAACTCACTGTCACCCGAAAATGTACTTAGTGCTTTGGACACGGGCTTACCTTATGATGAAACAAAGCACTATCTAGACAAAGTGTTAGCCAGAGAAAAGTTATATTTACCCGAAATAGCGATGGTGACAGCGGGGAATTTATAAGTTGAGAGAGCGTAACGCTTCGTCGATACTGTCGTGGCGAAAACGGTAACCCGTGTCTAATAGTTTTTGTGGTACAACACGCTGTCCAAAAAGCAATAAGTCAGACATCTCCCCGTAAACCAGTTTAAGTACGATAGGGGGAACTGTAAAAATACATGGACGGGACAAGGTTTTTGCAAGTTCCTGTGATAACAGCTTATTTGATACTGGATTGGGTGCTGTGGCATTCACAATGCCCTCAATTTCATCGTGTTTGAGAATAAATAAAATAGCTTGTACCATATCATCGATGTGGATCCACGACATTACCTGTTCTCCCTTGCCAATTGGACCGCCTAGCCCTAGTCTAAATGGCGGTAGCATTTTGACTAGTGCACCACCTGTTTTTGACAGTACAATACCAGTTCTTAAAATACATACTCGAGTTTGCTCAGACTTCGCTGCGAGCGCCGCATCTTCCCAGTCGCGGCATAGCTGATGAGAGAATTCGTCGTAATGTGCTGTAAAGTCTTCTTTTATTGTTACATCACTAGGTTGGCGCCCATAAACTCCGACAGCACTGCCTGAAATAAGCAATGCCGGAGGGGTGGTTGCTGCACTTATTGCTGAGCTGATTGCGCGTGTGATGTTGATTCTGCTATCACGAATTTCTTGCTTCCTTTGTCTAGTCCAACGACCGTCAGCAATTGGTTCTCCTGCTAAGTTGATGACAGCATCAATATCATTAAAATCTACTTCATCTAGGCTGGTGATAAAGTGAGTACCAGGCGGTAATACTGAAGCGGCTTTCACTGGCGAGCGGGTTAGCGCAATGAGACTATGCTTATGGATTAAAAATTGACATAGCTTGCTACCAATTAACCCTGTAGCACCAGTTATTAATATTTTCATTATATGGTCTCTTTTTTGTTATCTTACAAACCTACGTTTTAGCAAGGAGTTAGATCACTCATTTTCATTATAGGTGGTTTGTTTTAGAATAGGAAAAAAGCAAAAGGAGTGAGTGGTGTCTTCACTTACAGGAATCAATAAAACACTGATAGTTTTAGCATCTCTTTTCATTGTATTAGCTGGTGTTAAACTAGCTTCTGAAATCGTTGTGCCCTTTATATTGGCTGCTTTTATCGCAATCATCTGCAATCCAATGTTGAAATTTTTGGCGCGTTTTAAATTGCCCAAAGGTATTGCCATTCTTGTGATTATAGCTTTAGTTATGTTGATTGGTGCCAGTATTGGTGGCTTGGTAGGGCAATCAGTTAATGACTTTTCTGAGCAGCTCCCAGCTTATAAAGAAACACTCCAAGATAAGTTCGTTTGGCTAGTCACTACCGCTGCCAACTACAATATTTTGCTAGATAAGCAACAGCTAATTAGTATGTTAGATCCAAACCAGTTAATTGATGTTGCGACCAATATGCTTACTGGTTTTGGTGGTGTCATGGCAAATAGCTTCTTAATTCTGCTCATCGTGGTTTTCATGCTTTTTGAAGCGCCATCAATCGGACACAAAGTACATCTTGCGTTAGATGATCCCGAAATGAAAATGCAACAAATTGACCGCTTCTTAGACTCAATCAACAGTTATTTGGCAATTAAGACTGCGGTATCGTTGGCTACAGGCGTAATTGCCGCGACGTTTCTTTGGGCACTTGATGTTGATTATTTTGTACTGTGGGGAGTAGTTGCATTTTTGTTGAATTATATCCCTAATATTGGGTCAATTATTGCTGCACTGCCACCAGTTCTGCTAGCGTTAGTCACACAAGGGCCGCTGGTAAGCGGTATAGTCGCTATCGGCTATATCTGTATCAACACGCTGATGGGAAATATGATTGAGCCTAGGTTTATGGGTAGAGGTCTTGGCCTATCGACGCTGGTGGTATTTTTATCTTTGATCTTTTGGGGGTGGCTGCTTGGTACGGTTGGTATGTTACTTTCAGTACCTTTAACTATGGTTGTAAAAATTGCCTTAGAAACCAGCGAGGAAGGAAAATGGCTGGCAATCCTGTTAAGCGCAGAACAACCAGAAGAGTGATACCAACATCTATTGGATCTGGATAGCTTTTATTTAGAGAATGAGATAAAAGCTATCCAAATTATCAACTAGTATGACCTCATTACTAATATTAATTAGCGTTGACATTATCTTTTAGTATTTTGCTACTTTGAAGCTCTGAAATATGCGCTTTTAGTAGTGTTATTTTACATTGCTTGTATGCCGTTGCCGAACGCGTTGCATTGGGCATATCAAGCAGATAACGCCAGCGACAACTGTCTTCCATGTATTCCTCATGATTGCGTAAAGCGCGTTCCATGATAGGCAAAATTTGCGTGTTTCCCGTATCGGCTTGATACTTTTTTGTATCTAGCAACAGCTTGGTGATCCACGTTTGGCGATGGCGCTCTAGTAAATTGATATTGCTATCCAAACACATTAGAAACTTTTTTGCCTTCTCAGGGTGACTAGACTCGTGTTTGGAGCAATCTTTCAAGGTGATGTCTTCATTTGCAATTACTGATAGTGTAAAGCCAGCTATCAATATACCGCTAGTTATTTTTGTCATTGTTAAACTCTATTATGAACTTTGCGCCGCCATGCTTCGACGTGCCTATTTGCATCAGTCCTTGATAAGATTTAACTAAATCTGAAACGATAGCCATGCCTACGCCATGACCCGCCTCATAGGTATCTAATCTTGTACCTCGTGTCAGTAATTCTGAGCGGCGATGCTCGGGGATCCCTGGGCCATCGTCTTCAATTTCGATTAACAGTAGGCGCTTTTTTGGCGCACTAATATTTATATCGACCAAGTTGTCACATGCTTTACACGCATTATCAATAATATTCCCCAAGATCTCCATAAGGTCAGTTTTATCACCAAGAAAAGCTGCGTTTTCGTCGCATTGTGATGAAAATGAAATATGTTTGTCATGGTATACTTTTGACATCGCATTAAGTATTGAGTCTAGTACAGGTTTTACAGATGTCTGCTTTTTCCATGTGTCTGATGCACCAGTTGCTGCACGCTTTAATTGATGTTCGATCATCACATTTATTCTGTCGAGCTGCTCTTGAGCATCTGCATCCGTAGCTAATGGGCTTGACTTTATGACTGCCAATGGCGTTTTTAATGCGTGGGCTAGATCACTTAACGAGGCTCTATACCGTTCCTTTTGTCGCTTTTGGGACTCAAGTAATAAATTCAGATCTGATTTGATGGTGAGTAACTCAACTGGATAAGAGCCGGTTATTTTGTCTCTTTCACCGGCCTCAATTTCTTTGATTTCTTTGTCTAGCCTTTGTAAGGGGCGGGCATTCCAAACGAATCCAAATGCCATCAACCCCGCAATCACAATGCCCATAACCAACATCCAGTTTACTAGGGTGTTTCTAAACCCTGACATGAGCGCCATGAGTGCATCATTCTTTTTTAGTAAAACAAATCTTGCCTGTTGAGAGTGGTCAGCGTTACCTAAAATGACAGTTAAACTTAATTGCCAAAATAAAACACCACCATATTCCACTCGCTTAAATTCAGGGGCACCAGCTTGGTTATCTGAAAAGTTAGGTGATATTGACAAGTTAACCGCCGACTCAGAATACCAAACCAGAGATTGTCCCTGATAAACTAGAGCGTAAGTATCTGAGTTGAGGCGACTTAATTCTGGTGCAAGTATACTACGCGGCATTTCAAGTCCATCTGAAACAAACTCAACTTCAGATATCAGCGAGTATAAGTGCGCTTCCAGCGTTTTTTCTGTGGCGTCTACCAAAGACGCGTAATAGGCTCTGCCAACAGAGAAAAACAATGCTGGTAGGGCTATAATTAGCACAAAGACAAGGATAAAACCTTGCCTTATTTTAAGTGAAATCTGTGAACTGTTTACCACTGGTTTTTAAACCTATATCCACGTCCTCTTAAGGTTTCTACAGGATTAAGGGTGCCATCTGGGTCAAGTTTTTTGCGCAGTCGCAATACGAATACTTCGATAACATTAGAGTCCAAATCAAAGTCTTGATCATAAATATGCTCGGTGAGTTCAGACTTTGAGATAACCTTTTGCGGATTAACCATTAGGTATTCCAACACTTTATATTCATAGGCGGTCAGCGATAGTTCATTGTCATTTACCCAAACCTGCTGAGAGCGTGTATGAATTTTGATAGGGCCAATACAAATTTCTGGATTTGCTTGACCTGCGCTACGCCTGATAAGTGCATTACAACGCGCAATCAATTCCTCTACATGAAACGGTTTAGTCAGGTAATCATCAGCACCTGCATCTAAGCCTTCAACTTTGTCTTGCCAGCGATCTCGGGCTGTTAAAATTAAAATTGGTATTTTAACTCCGTTAGCTCTGGCTCTTCGAATGATTTCAATACCATCAAGTTTAGGCAGGCCGAGATCAATGACGGCCATGTCTAGTGGGTATTCTTCGAGGTGAAACAAGCCAGATTCGCCGTCGTGACATAAATCAACGCTGTATTTTTCTTTTTCTAATGCATTTCGCAGGTTTTCTGCTAGCTGAATATCGTCTTCAATTACTAAAATACGCATTATTAGTCCTTATTTACTTCACCTGTCTTCTTGTTTACTTTTATATCAACAATTCGACCATCGGGTTGGAGGATTCTCACGACAAAGAACTGACTTTCTTGCGAAATCTTAAGTGTTCGCCCCGCATATTTATCTAGCGCTAAAGACACAGCCTCTTTTTTCGTAATTGTTTTTTTATTCTTGTTATTGTGGTCATTTGCGTCTGCTACACTCGAACAGAACGCCAAAATTAACGCTAATAGAGTGAGTTGCAATCGCATATTAAGCTCCACAGTTTCATAGATACTAAGTTTATAAACTTCATAAATCTCAAACAAATTTAGTGCTTTTGTAATTAACCTTTGCTGAATTTAATGAACATGAGCAATTATGGCAGAACACGTTTGTAGGGCTTGACAATACTTTGAGTGTAAACACCCGCTTCAATATAAGGATCTTCGCTTGCCCAAAGCTTCGCATCTTCTAAGTTATCAAATTGTGCGATGACTAAAGAGCCGGTAAAACCAGCTTCACCAGGGTCTTCCGAATCTATAGCTGGTAAAGGACCTGCGGCGAATAATCGTCCTTGTTGTTGTAATATCTCAAGGCGTGCAAGGTGAGCTGGACGTGCTGCAAGGCGGTTTTGTAATGAGCCTTCAGCATCAGTTGAATAAATCATGTAGAGCATAAGTATTAGTTCCCGATAAGTTTCTAGGTTATTATTGTTATTTTCGCGTATTTTGTCGGCTTTTGAGCGACGATTATCAATCTTATGATAAAACGTGGGTTGTGCAAAAGTAAATGTACGGAAAGTTTTTCATTCATTGGTCATTTAAACTTGAAAAGCACTCAACTAGACTGGTAGAGTCCTTCGGATATTTATAGAAAATAATAATAAGGTTGATTGCAATGAGTGCAAACCGAGAGCATTTTAGCTCGCGACTGGGCTTTATCCTTGCTGCAGCAGGTTCTGCTGTTGGTATTGGTAACTTAGTCGGCTTTCCAGTCTCCGCGGCTAAAAATGGTGGCGGTGCGTTTTTACTAATCTATGCACTGTTTGTGGTGTTTATTTGCTTGCCTGTGATGATGGCAGAAATGGCAATGGGTAGAAAAGCACAAAAAGATCCTTTTGGTGCTTACAAACTTTTGTCAAACCATGACAAAAAATGGTCAGTAGCAGGTTTTCTTGCCGTGCTCACGCCGTTTATGATCGCCGTATTCTATATGGTAATCACGGTTTGGATTTTCGGCTTTTTAGCACAGACGGCGATGGGTAATCTTGATGTGTTAGCATCACCTGATTATTTTGGCACATTTATCAACGACACCAATGTGTTTATCTATATGTTGGTTGTGGGCGTGATAGTTAATCTTATTCTGGTTGGCGGGGTAAAGGAAGGGATAGAAAAAGCGGCAAAACTGCTTATGCCAGCATTATTTGTTATGTTACTTGGGTTAGTGGCTTATGTACTAACGCTCGACAATGCAATGGCCGGTGTTCGTTATTATATCGTTCCTAACTTTGAAAAAATGAATGCCAGTGTATTAAATGGCGCGCTGTCACAAGCATTTTTCTCATTGTCTCTAGGGATGGGCATTCTGATCACTTATGCCTCTTACATTTCTAAGAAAGATGACATAGTCGGCAGCTCTAAGATGGTTGCGGTAACAGATTCATTGGTAGCCTTCATCGCTGGATTAATGGTGTTGCCTGCAATTTTTAGTTTTAACCCGAACACAGATCCAAGTAAATTATCAGACTCTTCGGTATCAATGATTTTTGATTATCTACCTAAGCTGCTGTTAGCCCTGCAGTCGGATATTGGGTATGTTGGCGCATCGATTGTTGCTGGTATATTTTTCCTATTGGTATTTTTTGCCGCTATCACTTCCTTAGTCTCTATTGTAGAAGTACCAACAGCAACGTTGATGGAAGAAAAGAATATTTCTCGCAAAAAAGCGTTAATTGTATTGGCATTGACTACAGGTTTACTGACTGTTTTATCTACAATGTCTTTTGGTATGGTAGATTGGCTAACGCAATTTATAAGCTACGGCGATGCCCAAAAGAGCTTCTTCGATTTAGTATATGACGTATTTTACGATACGATTTTGCCACTAAATGGCTTGATGGTGTGTTTATTTGTTACTTACCGATGGAAGCAATCTGGGTTGAGTGAGGAATTGGCACAAGGCTCAGAAGGGTATGTTGGCAGTTTTACGGAGAAATATATTAACTTCTCTTTGAAGACATTTATTCCCGTGATATTACTGGCAATTTTTATCAATACCGTAGCAACTAAGTACTTCGCAGTGAGTATCTTCGGTTTTTAATTTAAGCTAGAAGCACTAGTGTGTTAACTAGTGCTTCTAATGCACAACGTGAGAATAAAATCTTCCCATCCGAAGCTCCGTCTGTCATTTAAGCGCCTACTAAAACTTCACTCCAGAATCCAAGTATTGACCAATCCCAATAGTAAACATCCAAAGCCCCCATAAACTATGCTCTAATACGCATACGGCTAGTGAACGGCTGTGCGCGTATGTATAAGCAAAAAGCAACCCTCCAACGAATGATAAAAAAATTGCGATTACGTTGTCGTATACACAGTGCGCTAAAGCAAATACGAGCGCACTTAGTATCACTCTGTTGTTCTTATTGGGTAAAATTCTTTTATAGCGATGAAAAAAA
>NZ_RCSQ01000007.1:0-79769 GCF_004103255.1 Pseudoalteromonas sp. PS5 | reverse complement strand
TTATCGACAAGATTTTCTTGCCTCAAAATAGACCACTTAATTAAGAAAATAGGTATTATTGCTAACTATTGATGTTATTTCGAATGATAGGCTGTAAATGGATACTTCATTTTGTGCAAATAATGCAATTGGTATAACGACGCTTTTGATTTACATAGCCTCAATAGCGGGTGAGTTTAGAGAGGGAGTAAAACAAGAAGAGCGCGACCCATTGCTGAGCCGCGCTTACGGAATCTTCTAACTGCATCCTGCAAAGTTGAGTAGTTCAACGTCCTGAATCTTTCCTCTTCCATGGTATCGCTTAGTGTTCTCATTTTGCGAATAAAGGCATCTAGCCCTGTGTCCTTGTTCCTTTTAAACGTCCGCTGTTTTATCCTTCGCCGTCCAATTGCTAAGAACATCCATTTGTTCTCATTGTCCCTTGTTGCTACTTTCCAAAGCAGCAGTGCCAATAATCGCTTTATCTACTTAGGCACTTAGTAGCTTGAAGCTAGTATATCAAGCTAAGTGTTGCGTTTATAACTGCAACGATTGGTATCTCCTAAACCACTAGTTACGGGTACATCCTTTGTACCTTCCTTTTTCATCCTTAACCAACTGCGTATCCAACACAGTAACGTTAACCTTTAACGTCTAGCTTCTCCCCTGAAGCGCTCCTCAGGTTCATCATGAACCTTATATTCCATTCCCATTTCTGTGCTTACTCCCTGTAAACACTATCCTTGCTCTACTTACCCTCTCATCCTTTAAGTGGGTGCGCCTCCTTTTGCATTTCCTACCCTGAGCGTATCCTGATGTCCCTTTATTTCTCTTCCTGAGATGTTGTTAATTATAAGCAAGCCAAAAAAAATCGCTGTAGTTAAAAGTAGACCTTTTACAAGAGGGATAAATATAAAAATTTATAACTTTATAAATTTCAATGGAGTAGCTTTATTTTGGGGGTTATTTCAGCGTCTATTTACTCAATTTCTGGTAGTTAAGTAAGAAATATCTCACAGTTGATTTTCCGCTTTTCTACAATGGATCACCAAGCCCTGATACAAGATTAAATATTCAGGGTGTAAAACGATATAATTACAGGTAGAATTATTTGATAATAATTATTGTTTACTAAATGGAGTCTTTATGAAAAAAGCACTGGTTACTTTACTGGCTGCGCTCACTTGCTTACCAGCAGTGGCGACAGAAGAGGTTAATATTTATTCGTTTAGACAACCTTTTCTAATCCAACCAATTTTGGATGATTTTACAAAGCAAACTGGTATTAAAACTAATGTGGTTTTTGCAAAAAAAGGCTTGATAGAGCGAGTTAAGCGTGAAGGTAGACACAGTCGTGCTGACCTTGTACTTACATCAAACTTCAGCGCGCTAATCCAGTTAGAGGATGAGAACCTGACGCAAACAATTAGTAGCGACACGGTTGCAAAAAATATTCCGGCAAACTTTAGAGACCCTGAAGGGCAGTGGGTAGCATTAACTAAACGGGTACGTAATGTTTATTCATCTAAAGCTCGCACTGGCAAGTTAGATGCACTTACTTATGAGGCATTAGCAGACGAGCAGTATCGCGGCAAAATTTGTACACGCTCAGGTAAGCACCCTTATAACCTTGGTTTAGTTGCCTCTATGATTGCACATCACGGTGAAGCAAAAACTAAAGCATGGCTAGAAGGGGTTAAGGAAAATTTAGCGCGCAAGCCTCAAGGTAACGATCGTGCGCAAGTGAAAGCGGTAAAAGAAGGGCTATGTGATTTAGCCATCGGAAACAGCTACTACTTCGGTAAAATGATGGAAGACGAAAAGCAAAAAGCGTGGGCTGATGCCGTTTATATCAACTTCCCAAATCAGAAAGATCGTGGTTCGCATATTAATGTTTCTGGTGTTGTCTTAACCAAGCATGCTAAAAATACTGAAAATGCCTTGAAACTCATTGAGTTTATGACCGACAATAAGGCGCAGAATATGTATGCGTCGATGAATATGGAATATCCAGTGAAACCTGGCGTCGAGTTATCTAAACTAGTGGCATCATGGGGCGAATTTAAGGAAGATAGCCTACCATTGTCAGAGATCAGTAAATACCGTCCATTAGCGCTTAAGTTAATTGATGAGGTAAAATTTGACCTTTAATGCAGTTATCATTGTCACTGTCTAAATGGCAGACGTTTGCGTGGCTGATAGGGCTTAGCTTATCAGTCCCGCTTTTATTTTTGATCGTTGAGTCGTTTCAACCAGACTCTGAAGTATTTGCTCACCTTTGGGATACTGTCCTATGGGATTACGTCAGCAATACCATTTGGCTTATTGTTGGTGTTTGTCTTGTCTGCGCGTTAATAGCTTTACCTCTAGGTTGGTTAACCGCGTATTGTGAATTTCCTGGGCGGCGTTTTTTTGAGTGGTCGTTGATGTTACCGCTGGCGATGCCAACTTACCTTATTGCATACGTCTATACGGATCTGCTTGATTACGCAGGGCCTGTACAAATTGCGCTAAGAAGATGGTTTGGGTGGCAATCACCTGATGACTATTGGTTTTTCGATATTCGCACTTTGCCCGGTGCCATCGTGATGATAGCTTTGGTACTATATCCATATTTGTTTTTGATCTTCAGGACCGCACTGAGAGAGCAATCTTTCAAGCTTGTGCAAGCTAGTCAGCTTATGGGTAAATCACCTTCTCAAAGCTTTTTTAAGGTAAGTTTACCCTTATCTCGTGGTGCCATTGTTGCTGGTTTAGCGTTGATCTCAATGGAAAGTATGGCAGACTTCGCTACCGTTCACTATTTTGCTGTAAGCACGCTAACTACCGCGGTATACGATACTTGGCTTGGGTATTATTCTCTTACTGCTGCCGCAAAAATATCTGGCATTATGCTGTTGTTTTTATTTCTGGCGTTAACATTAGAGCGGTTGAGCCGGCCAACACAAGTAGTACATGAGCGCCAATCAAGTGTAAACAGCACCACGCTATATCACCTCAAAGGCACGCAGGCATGGTTGGCCAGCGGGTTTTGTTGGCTGATTCTTGCCGTAGCATTCATTGTACCAACATGGGTACTGGTCGATTATGCTATTAATTACTTTGAGCAAGCATGGAACGACAGTTTTTTCTTGTACGCGTGGCAAAGTCTAAAAATTGCATTTTGGGTGAGTGTAGTCTTGATTATCATGAGTATGTTGGTGGTATTTAACCAGCGTGTCAGTCATGGTAAGCGTGTTGCTGTGCCGGGTAAATTAGCGAGTACTGGCTACGCACTTCCAGGAACTGTGTTGGCAATCGCAGTGTTGATCCCGCTAACCTTACTAGATGATAAGCTAAACACATGGTTTGAAGGCTCTCAATTTGAGCCTGGGTTATTGTTTAGTGGAACTATCTTTGCCTTAGTTTTTGCATATGTAGTGAGGTTTTATGCGATAGCTCAAGGAGCGGTAGAGTCAAGTTATCAACGGATCAGCCCAAGTCTAGATATGGCAAGCTTTTCTTTAGGACGCAATCGACTCAGCACGATGTTATCGATTCATTTGCCTTTATTACGTCGTGGTATTTTAACCGCTGCACTGCTGGTGTTTATTGAATGTATGAAAGAGCTACCCGCAGCGTTGTTATTGCGACCCTTTAATTATGAGACATTAGCCACTCATGTTTTTCAATATGTCAGTGATGAGCAGCTAGAATTAGCCTCAGTGTCGGCGTTATTTATTGTTTTAGTTGGTTTAATTCCGCTTTATGTCGTAAACCGTTCAATGGAGCAGCGAAGTTAATGCATAGCTTAGTGCTAGAAAATCTTTCTTATCGCTATGACGGCGAAGCCGTAGTGAATAACTTAACTCTAAATGTAGAGCAAAATGAGATCGTATGTTTGCTCGGTGCTAGCGGTTGCGGAAAAACCACGACACTTAAAGTGATTGCTGGCTTGATAGAGCCATTTCAGGGTAGCGTCAGTATTTTGGGTAAAGCCATGAATGGTGCTAGCGGATTTATCCCACCACAAAAGCGTAATATTGGGATGATGTTTCAAGATTACGCGCTATTTCCGCACTTGACTGTGGCACAAAATGTGGCGTTTGGTTTAACTATCAAAGATAAATCGGCGCGTGAAAGCAGAGTCGCTGAAATGCTCAACTTGGTGCAGCTTCAAGGCTATGCAGCACGCTTCCCTCATGAGCTTTCTGGTGGTCAGCAGCAACGAGTTGCGATTGCTCGTGCATTGGCTTACAAGCCTAATTTGCTATTACTTGATGAGCCATTTTCAAATATTGATGCGCAGGTACGTTTTCAATTAATTAATGATATTCGTCGTATCATTAAAGATCAGCAGGTTTCTGCTATTTTTGTGAGCCACTCAAAGGAAGAGGCGTTTGCTTTTGCCGATCGCCTTGCCATTATGGACAAAGGAAAGATTGCCCAAGTTGGTGATCCAAAAACACTATTTCAACGTCCCAAAAGTAAAATGGTTGCTGAATTTTTAGGCCAAGGGATCTACATTCCTGCACAAAGGGTCAATGGTGCTTCCGTCGAAACGAAATTTGGTGCTGTACACTCTTTGGTTGAACTTGGGAATATGGATGCAAAAGGTGATGTGTATCTACGACCGCAGCATATTACTCTAGAAAATTGCGCCCAAGGCAGTGTTAAGATCCTTAATCAACGTTTTATGGGAACAGAGTATATTTATCGCGTGGCCGTAGAGGGCCAAGAGCTTGAGGTATCTCACCCTGCACATGAGCCTCTTGACTTAACTAAACCAATCTCTTTAAAAATTAAGGCACATGCTGTAAATTTCTTTTCTTAATAGTAGATGAATAAAGCAGGGAGTAGAGCATGGCGCTTGCCCAATCTGGTGTGTGTGCTGAAGCTAATTTGCACGGCTTACATTTGTTCTTCAATGTGCTTGAAGGGCAAGATGAAGCGTTACGAGCGGCGCTTGGTAATTGCGGGCGTCTACAAGAAGAATTAGAAGACCGCTTTTCTGAGTCCATGTTGTCGAGTTTTGTGGCTATTGGTGCACAGTATTGGCCGCATATCTATCCCGAATTTATTCCTAAAGAGCTAAAAAGCTTTCCGCACATTATTGATGCTGAGCATACCGTACATACTCAACCTTTCGACTTACTCTATGTGATCCGCTCTGATCGTGAAGATGTTAATCATATCTTTGCCCAAAGTGTATTGCATATGCTCAATGGTTTAGTCGAGATGGTGGCACACGTCCGTGCTTTTCGTTTTCTGGATGGGCGTGATTTTAACGGTTTTATTTACGGCGCCAATAACCCCAGAGGGCGTAACAAGCGTGAAGTGGCTTTGGTGCATAACCCAAATGCAGCTGATCACCTAGGAAGTTATATTCATGTAAAGCGGGTGAAGTTTGACCTAATGCGTTGGCAGAGTTTATCACTTAGTGAACAAGAGCATTTAATGGGTCGTACACGGTTAGACAATGACTTGATAGTCGATTGTGAGCTCCCGAACCACGCAACTTTAACCGAATTAAAAGATGAAAATGGTCATGCGCTAATACTTGAGCAAAGTATGCCATTTGGCGATGTATTTGAACAAGGAAGCTTGTATTTAAGTTGTAGCGCCAAAGGTGATGCGTTTGAGCAGGTGTTAAAAAGTAGGCTGGGAGTAGCAGAGAATTATGATCCGATATTAGATTATTCCAGCGCAGATATGGGGTCTGCTTTTTTTGCACCATCCTTAGAGTTTTTGTCAGTGATGGCAAAAATGCCGGAGTGAGTCGCGAGTTGATCTGAATACTTTTTTGACTGGACGGCCTGCTTATCTGGAGTTAGACAGGAAATAATATTAAGTAACCCTCTAACATCCATTGGTGTGTATTGGCACACAAAGCCCTTCCTTGGGCTTTTTTACGCGCCATTTCTTATAGCATGTATGGATTTTTCGCACCTGAGTCATTACTGACGACGGGTCTTGATTTAATTTCCTCAAGCTTATGTAAAATGTCTTTGAGCTGTTGCTGAACTGGCTCTGTATTTGAGTTTGTTAGGGTATTTGCTAATAATGTCGTGACGGCCTCAAGCGCTTTTGCATTACTGTCATCAAGGTGATTATCGACTTGGATCTGCGGTTGTGCCACCGCCTCTATGCGATCTGACAAGTGTGAAAATAACGTATTTTGCTGCTGACTCTGTTGACCCAATGCGTGTTGTATTTGTGCTTGAGTGTTAAGCAAGTCATTGAGTTTATCCAGATTAGCGAGTAGCTGCTGGCCATTCGCGGTTTGTTGGATAGTATTTTTTAACCCCGTCATTTCCTGAACAACTTGTTGCTGTGAAGCTATCAATTGTGTTAGCGGGGCAACATAAGGCTGCTGTGATAAGGTCTCTCGTAGCTCAGTTAACTGGGTGGAGAACTCTTGTTCGTCAAGCACTTGAGCCAATTGCTGCAGCAGCGCACTGTAATCAAAGCTAAGCTGTTCTTTATCGAGTTTAGCGGCGATTTGGGCAAGGGATTTATTAACAAAGCTTAGTTGTTCAACGGCCAATTGTGCAGGGCTTCCTTCATCACTACTACGGTTTAGGCGCGCGTACTCTGCTTTAATTTCATACCAGCGAGCTGCTGCTTCATCCGTTAATGTGCCGCGCAATTGGGCCAGTTTTAGTAGATTTTCTTCACTGCCTTTGCTCAGTGTTTGTGCCTCACCGCGGTAGTGATCTTGAATTAGGTTTTCAAGCTCACTGTCATTCATGGCAGCAACCACCTTTTCAGCCATTTTATTCATATTACGGTAGCTGCCTTGTAACTTAAATGGCGGCTCTGTGCGGTAGTTATCATCTTGCGCAGCAGAGGCAATATACTGTGCATTTACTTTTAAAATAGTGTCGCGAATGGTGAGTAGCTTTTTCAGTACGCTGACAATTTCATTTACTTGTGCTTGAGAGTAATTAAACTCCAATTCATTAATAGAAAGATCTTCACCTTGAGCAATGCGAACCAGTTTATATAAGTCTTCCATGCCACGATTAGCAAGAGGTGCGAGCACGGCGTTGGAAGTGAGCGTATTTTCAATAAAGCTCATCGCAAATTCTTGTTCACAGCCACTTAGGGTATCACCAAGATTATAAATATCGGCACGGTTGGCTAGCATATCAGGGATTTTAAATGACTCACCAGATTCGGTATAAGGGTTTCCAGCCATTACCACGGCAAACTTCTTGCCTCTGAGATCATAGGTTTTACTGCGACCGTTCCACACACCGTCTATGCGTCTTGAGCCGTCACATAAAGAAATGAACTTTTGTAAAAACTCTGGGTTGGTATGCTGAATATCGTCAAGGTATAGCATCACGTTATTGCCCATCTCAAAGCTTTGATTGATCTTTTCAATTTCTTTTGCAGCAGTGGCGTTGATGGCTTGCGCGGGATCTAAGGATACTTGGTCATGACCAATTGACGGACAGTTTACCTTAACGAAAGTGAGTCCTAGGCGATTCGCTACATATTCTATTAGTGTGGTTTTACCATAGCCCGGTGGTGAAATAAGGAGTAGCATGCCCATTAAATCGGTGCGTTTATTATTACCTGCCGCTCCGATTTGTTTTGCTAAGTTATCGCCAATAATAGGGAAGTAGACTTTGTCAATCAGCTGGTTACGTACAAATGAGCTTAGTGGTCTGGGTTTAAACTCATCCAGCTGCAAGCGCTGCTTTTGTGCCTCAAGCACTTGTGCTTTTAGTTGTTGGTACTGTTTGTAAGCGGGAACATGAATACTAAGATACTCATTGCTTCGGGCAAAAAAGTCGGCGTAATCTAGGTGTAGCACTTGGTTCTCGATCCGTGGGTGTTGACCCATTAAACCTGAGATCTCGGTTTTTATTTCGGCTTCTTTGACTTGGTAGGTGAGGCTAAAGTGCTTAGAGAGCAAAATGCTGTTTGCCGCTTCGAGTAATATCTCTGTGCTTGCATTTTGCTTATTGCCATAGGCGCGCAGCCAGCTGCTTAGTAGGCGACATTTGTCTGCAAGTTTAGTCAAATGCGCCAATGAGTCTTCAAGTTGTTGCCACACCCCTTTGGCTTTTGCCATTGAGATAAACTGCTCGCTTATCTGTTTAGCCGACGCTGCCAGATCAAATTGTCTCGGTTTGTGTTGCCTAGCAAGGGCTTTAATGAGGTAAGCTGCACTTAATTCGCCTGAAAAGCGGCTTAACTCTTCTACATAGCCCGATAAGTTCTGTTGGCAAAATACAGTGATATGTTTACTTAGTGTGTTGCTCAGCTGCAGGCTAAAACCATGATCATCTAACTTCGTTGCCATTAACTCAGCTTGTGTCGCTTGAAACGTCAATTCAGTGAGCTCAGTTTGGCTTAGTTGTGTATAAAATAACTGTGCTGCAACCCGACAACTGGCTGGATAGATGAGTAACCCCAGCTGTTGCTTTTGTTGTAGTAAGTTCTCTAAAATCAGACTGGCATCATGATCGTGAATGCCTTTTTCATAGCCTTCTTGGTATCTTGGCTCGGCAAACTTTTGTACGATGGCAAGCAAACTTCCATTATCAGCAGCAAGCTCAAGTGTAGCTTGAGTAAAATCATTCTCTTCTTGTTCAGCTGCAGCCAAAACTTGTGCTGCTAAGTACTCTCCACGATAGAAATGGCGATTCTCTGATATCAGATTTTGTTGCCAGTAGGCACTTGCATCATTAAGTAATTGGTTGCTTTTTGAATCTGGAATAACATCAAAATACTCAGTACCTGTGAGGTGTAACATGAGCTGTTCGTCACGTGGTAGCAAAGTCAAATCAAGCATTTGTTTGTTAACACTGAATGCGTGTTTTCCTACTTTTACTGTGTTGCCACCATCGGTATAGATATCTTGCTTGTCTCGCAAAGCTCGGATCGCTTGATCTTTACAGGCTTTGAGTTTGGCCTGAATATCATCTGCTTTCACTTCATCACTGAGATCTTTTAGCTCTTGGGTTAAATCGCGAAGCTTGCCAATCATAGGATCAGACGCAAAATAGCTATTAATGTCATCTAAAGTTTTAAAGCTTTGTGTGCGCCTTGTTACCCCTTGTAAAATACGTTCGGCAGCGTTTGCTAAGCTCAGTGCGCGGCGCTGTCTGTCGTCAATGAGCTGCTGTTTATGTGCCTCAAAGCTTTCATAAACGTCATCACGTTTAGCCAAAATCTCCGTTAAAAATTCATCATATTGACTAAACTGGGACTCTAATTCTTCTAGCTGAATAAGCAAGCGAGATAACTGTTCATCACACTGCTCTGGGGTTTTAGCTGCGCTAAGACCACTGGTAATACTTTGACTAAAGAGCTTAAAGCGAGCTGCAAATTCCGCTTTAGCCTCCACGCTGCCGACACTTTTTTTCTGAATTTCTAATGCTGCTTTGGTGCGATTTACTTGGCCATAAATAGTGCTGACATCTTCCAAAATTTTAGTGCGAACACGGCTATCTTCAATGTCGAGATCCAGCATGGTGTGGTTGAGCAAATCAAGCTCAGCGCTCAAAGTTTCTAAGTTCGATAGAAAGCCATTTAGTTCTGTGACACTTTCAGTGTGTGCTCTGGCTTCTTCTAAACCCTCAAGTTGGGCGTAGTAGGGCGCTAATGCACTGTCTTGTTGCAAAAACTCGGCAGTTTTGTGGCTTAGACTTAGGGTGTGTTCATCAATTTGCTGCTGCATTGCAAAGAGCGCTTCAAGGTTGATGTATTTCACCTCTTCAAGGCTAATTACTTTTCCCTTTAAACGCTTAAGTGACTCTAAGCTTTGCACAAACTGTTCTGCTTTTTTAAAGCTGTCTGGGCGTACTTCCCGTAGTACGTCTTGTAAGGACTGTTGTATTTCAGCTTCTGCGCGTTTGGCGTCAGCTTCAATTTGACTTACTTTTTCAAACTCATCAAGTACTTGTTCTGAAGTTTCAAAAATATCATGCAGCTTTGCCGTTACGTCTTTAAAGTCGGGCTCTGCAAGCCAGTGGTAGCGGTCTAAAATACTGCGGGTAAGGGCTATCAAATCTTCATAATGAAATACCGTTGGGCTTTGGTCGTTGATTGCTTTAAAAACGCTGTATAAATCAGAGATCGCCCTCACTAAATCAGGGTTCCCAATCCGGCCAAATAATCCAGTGGCTCGAGGCGCTTTGGCGGCAAACTCACTGCTATAAAAAGGGCTTTGCCAGATCTGAATAGGATGAACACGTTCAGGCTCAGGCTCCGCTTTAAAGGTCAGCGCCAAACCGTCGTCATAAATACCATAGCCATGACAATAAATAGGGTTTTGCAGATTTTTCTCAATAATATTATAAGAGAAGAGTGCATAGCGCCCATCGTTTGGTTCGTAAAAAATATAGAGTACGTCTTCACCATTGGGGGATTTGAGCTGACGATGAAAAATTAACTCATCTAGTTGGTCGTCAAAATAGCGAGTTTGCCCAGATTGTAGGTAATATCCCCCAGGAAAAATAATACCTTGATTCTCTGGTAGCTGCACACAGGCACCACCTAGTGCATCTTGGCGCAGTATCTGCTGGGTACGACAGTTATAAATAAAGTAACGCCACTGTTTTTCACGATAGGGGAGCAACTTGAGCAGTACCATTTCGCCAACTTCGGCAAAGCGTAAATCGCAATCTGTAAGCGATTGGCTGGCGTCATCTACATCTTCTTGGTAAATACCTTCACCACTTTGGGTGTTATTTTCAATTTTAACGGTGAGTTTGCCGCGAGAAACTTCTATAAAGACTTTATCGTTTACATTAATATGTGGATGGCGGCCTTCGACATGGTCGGAGCGGTCGGTTTTTTGCCACTCAAAGTCAAAGTTTTCTACCTCGCCTAAGTCACGCTCTCCGCGGTTATCAATGTAATCTAAGGTCTCGTCTTTGGCGATCTGCCAGCGAAATACACGTACATCAGAGAGTTTTTCACCAATCTGAAATAGCGCAAAGAGCTTGTTTGATTTGACAAAGAGGTGTTGTAGTCGAGTGTCTTTGTAATAGGTGTATAGTTCATCAAAGTCACGTAAAAAACGCGGATCGGTAAGAAACTTAGTTTCTTGGGGGTAAGGCTCTATCTCGTAATGGTCATCTTGCAGGTGTAGTTTTTGTACTGTGAATACGTCACTCACTTGGGTGTTTTGTTTGAGCCCCATAAACACATTGTAGGCGAAGATAAGTTTATCGCCTATGAGCACGATGTCTCGTGGCACGCAGTTATGCTCAGTACGAACTCTTGCTCGACCTTGTACTTTAAGTTCTGTACTACCAAAGGTATCAACACGTTGTTGGTTAAGTTGGTCTATTTGGCTTTTTAGATCGTTACCAAAGTTGCCAAGTCGGCGCTTTATGAGTTGATAAGAATCTTGCTCGAGCGTTCGCTCTGGCGCTTGTTGCGTTGCTTCCGTCATTCTTTGCTTTCCTATGTGCACTGCGCAAATGGGGAAGGAGCCAAGATTTTGGCCCCTTTGCTTGATTACTCTACAGGTTCGTTTTGTTTACTGGCATTTAATGAACCACCAAGTAACTTGAGTAACTGCTGTTTATCCGCATCTGAGCTGCTGCTCAGTTGTTGGAAAAACTTACTCATGTTGATGTTCTTTAGTGTTTCAGAAGACGCATTGGCACCTGCTAGCACCCCTTTTAGATCATCCATTAGGTTGCGCTCACCATTTAAGTGATCTTTGAATACAGTTTGCACAGTCTTGCTTTCCCCAACTAAGCCATCGATAGACTTACCTACGGTAATCGCATTCATGAACTGGTTAAAGAACTGACCGTCGCCACCCATAAAGTTAATATCAGCACCGCTTAGTGCTTTGCCTAACACATCTGCTTGGCTTGCTGAAACTTGTTTATTTGCCTCGATATTCGCCAGTGTCAGTTCTTTTTGCTGATTTAGTTGCAGTGTGAAGGCTTCGTATTCACGAGCATCGTTATCCATCTTGTTAAGCGCTTCAAGCTTTTCTGTGAGACCCTTTGCCTCAGCTGACATTCTGCGTTCAAGATTGATGGCTTCCGCCTCACCTTGTTTTTCAATGGCGTCAGCCATGGCTGTCTGCACTTCGGCTTCTGCCATACCAATGTCACGCTTGCCTTGTGCTTCAGCTTCAAGTCTTTGTCTTAGTACTTGTGCTTCTGTTTCACCTTGCAGTGCATTAGCGGTTGCTTTCGCTTTGATAATATCGGCTTCAGCAAGCCCTGATGCTGCTGCTTCAACTTGCGAAGCTTCTGCCAATATCTTCTTCGACTCAGCTGTCTGATTTGCAATACGTAGCTCTGCTGAAGCCATTTTTTCCATTTCACGGGCTTTAAACTCAGCTGCTTGCTCTTTGGCCTTTGCCGCTTCAATATCTTTCACTAGAGCTTCTTCGGCCTCTGCTTGCGCAAGAATAATTTTGGCTTGCTTTTGACGCTCAGCATCAGCAATACACTGTACATCTTTGATACGCTCTTGCTCTTCTGCGACGGTCTTCTCGACAGCAACGCGTTCACGCTGAACGTCAGCAATTTCTTTTTGCTCAACCTCAAGAGCTTTGGCTTTTTGAATACGTAAAATTTCGGTTTCGCGCTCGCGTTCGATGATTTCAATTTCTCGTGAGCGTGCCACTTTCTCTTCTTCAATGGCAAGCAAGCGAAGGCGGTTTTGCTCCGCTACGTCGATTTCACGTTGTTTGTTATGCTCAGCAATCGCGATTGCTTCATCGGCTTTTAAACGAGCCTCTTCGGCTTTTAAGCGTTCTTCATGTTTCACGCGCTCCGCTTCAGCAGCTTCTCTTGCACGCACCGATTCAATTTCACGACGTTGTTTTGCGCTTGCATCTTCTCTTTGACGCTCAACTTCTGCGGCTTTTTCGAATGCAGCTTGGTTTTGATTGTCGATCTGCGCTTTCTCATCACATTTAAGCTGATTGGTTTCAACGTTTTGCCTAGAGGTTTTTTCGGTAATACGACGAATACCTTCAGCGTCGAGGATGTTATTTGGATCTAGTTTATCAATAGAAGTTTGCTCAAGGTAATCAATCGCGACATCTTCTAATGTATAGCCCGATAAATCCTGGCCAATCACCTCTTTAATTGCATCACGGAATTCATTACGGTGAGTAAACAACTCCTCAAAGTTCATACGTTTACCTACTGTTTTCAAGGCTTCTGAGAATTTGGCCTCAAACAGTGCTTGCAAGGTTTCTGGTGCTGATGCGCGAGCGCAACCTACTTGCTTTGCAACACGTAGAATGTCTTCTTTATTTTCGTTGACGCGGATATAAAAGGTAATGGCAATATCGGCACGGATATTGTCTTTACAGATGAGGCCGCTGTTATCACGGCGCTCTAATACCATGCGATTAGTTGAAATATCCATCACTTCCATTTTGTGGATCACGGGTAATACAACACCGCCTGTGGTAGTAACATCAGGCTCATTTTTCATTTTGTTGATGATTAATGCCTGACCCTGCTCAACCTTACGGTAGAATTTACCTATTAAAAGTAAAATGGCGAATATGATTACAATGGCTATTCCCGCGATTGCGAGTACCGGTCCGAGGTTATTTAGAAATTCCATGCTTGTTCCTGCTTTGCGCTATATAGTTTGAACCAGAAGTAGTGGCTCGTGTTTTAATTCCGTTGTTTTGTATGTTTCACCCATTGCATTGATAGTTATGTTCCTGCTGCAAATAGATAGGTGACTAAGTACGCTCTGTGTAAAGCTGTTGGCTAGATAAAAAGGCTGTTGAGTCCGATTTAACAAGCACTTTATTTTTACTTCAGATACGAGTTAATTGTGTGTTCTACTCTGTCACTAATTGAGCAGAGTAAGTGGGCAATTACCAAGGTTTAGCTGCAACCGTGTAGCTATGGGTCGTGATGTCATGGTCAATAAGTAACGCACTGTCTCCTATGGTGAAGGTATTGTCTTCGTCTGAACGGATCTCAATCAGTTGTTCAGTACCCTGAATATATACTCTGGCTTGACCAAAGGTGCTACTTACGCGTGACGTGGCGATGGTACACTCAAGTCCAACCAGCGCATGTTTTGAAGTGGTTTCTTGGCTTTCAAAAAAGCGTCGTAAAGGCCTTACCAACAGCGCGGTAAGTGGTAAAGCTACGATAAGGCTGGCGAGCATGAATACTGTACCTATCAAATAATAGGAAATACCATTACCGAGCAAATAAGCAAAAAGCTGCTGAGTATATAAACTGATAATCCAGCCAAGCGATATAATAATGCTCAGTGAGATACTCAGTGGCACTCCACCAAATGCGAGTTGCCAATACGAGCTACTTGAAGCAGTGTTCGCTTCAATATCAACATCACTCTCTAAAATATCGAGATCTACCAAGCCCAGCAGAGCTATTATCCAAAATAAGATGACGATCAATAGTAAGGTTGAAAAAATGATCGTAGGAAAAGTAAATGCTGTATTTAAAAATTCCATTTGCGCTCCTTAACTCCTCGTATTTACTTTGTGCTCAGCAAATAATTAGAAAAGGCTGCGTGTTCATGGGTTTTTGCTTTCACGACTTGACAGCGCATTGCATTATAGCTGAACGAGGGATAATCGATATGCTGTGTTGCTGATAATACTCAATAGATAATTGGTATAAAACAAGCTGTCCCTCTTGTAAGGTGAGAAATAGTCACCCTGTGTATCTAAAGTTGCCACAATGAGACATATTATGTCAACTAAATATTTGCTGTTGTTTTAACCCATTTGTTTAGCTGTGTGCAATAAGCTGAGGCGGGGAAATCGCGCCAGTTGTGATACCAGCGCGGCGAAGTATTATACGTTATCAAATAGTGTCTTTACTTTATCTAGGGTCACGTCTATTTCTGATATTTTAGCTGGTGCAATAAAAATAGTATCGTCACCGGCTATGGTACCTAGTACACCATCTGCTGTGCCAAGAGAGTCCAATAATCGCGCGATTAGCTGGGCAGCTCCTGGGCTGGTGCGAATAATGATCATCATTTCATTGTGCATAATGTCTACGACTAGTTGGCGTAGTGGGCTTTTTGCCGTGGGCACGCTCATCTCAGCTGGTAAACAATAAACCATTTCCTGCTTTGCATTACGGGTTCTTACAGCGCCAAACTTGCTAAGCATACGGGAGACTTTACTTTGACTAACATTGTCAAACCCTTGTTGTTTGAGCGCATCAACAATTTCACCTTGAGAGCCAAAGTTTTCTTCTTTTAGAATCGCTTTAAATGCTTTGATAAGTGCTTCTTGTTTTTCTTGCGGCTGCATAGTTTATCTTCTTTTACGGCTAATTTTTAAATTCTACACAAAACCGTAAGGATCCCCAAATTTGCGCGACCAAAATCGCTGTCGTAAAGCATTGGCGCACAAAGTGTCGCGATCTTTACACTTTTACTTAAGACATTAGTCAAAAAATCTTGAAAATAGCCGTGATATATTTGTGTTTACCTGCGCTTTTCATTATCTTTACTGCACACTCAATTCCACCTTCAAATTATGGAGAATTCACATGAAAGTTGCTGTATTAGGTGCCGCTGGCGGTATCGGTCAAGCTCTATCTTTATTGCTTAAAAATGGTCTACCAGCTGGCTCTGAGTTAGCGCTTTATGACGTTGCACCTGTTGTACCTGGTGTTGCAGTTGACTTATCTCACATCCCAACTGCGGTAACTGTTGCAGGTTATGGTAAAGATGACCTAGACCCAGCACTAGCTGGTGCTGACGTAGTGCTTATCCCTGCTGGTATGCCGCGTAAGCCGGGTATGGACCGTGCTGATCTATTCAATGTAAATGCTGGTATCATCAAAACGCTTGCTGAAGGTATTGTTAAAAACTGCCCTAAAGCACTTGTCGGTATCATTACAAACCCAGTAAATGGCACGGTACCAATCGTTGCTGAAGTATTCAAAAAAGCAGGAACTTATGATCCAGCTCGTGTATTCGGTGTAACAACGCTTGACGTTATCCGCGCTGAAACTTTTATCGCAGAGCTAAAAGGTCTAGATGTTTCTGAAGTTAAGATCCCAGTAATTGGTGGTCACTCAGGTACTACAATTCTGCCTCTTCTTTCTCAAGTTGAAGGTGTTGAGTTTACTGACGAAGAAGTTGCTTCACTTACTACTCGCATTCAAAACGCAGGTACTGAAGTGGTTGAAGCAAAAGCTGGTGGCGGCTCAGCGACATTGTCTATGGGTGCAGCAGCAGCACGTTTCTGTTTCTCGCTAGTGAAAGGCCTGCAAGGTGAAGAAGTGTTAGAATACGCCTATGTTGAAGGTAACACAGGCGATGCTACATTCTTCGCTCAGCCAGTTATCCTTGGCAAAAACGGTGTAGAGAAGTTACTTCCTTACGGTGAGCTAAGTGCGTTTGAGCAAAAAGCAAAAGACGACATGCTAGCGACACTTGAAAAAGACATCAAAGAAGGTGTTGATTTCATGGCTTAAGCCAGACTGATACAAAAAACCAGTCGCTTTTACAGTGACTGGTTTTTTTATGCCTGAGGTTTACCCTCACACTGTTGGGTTTAGTGAAGAATACGAGCTCTTAGCGTACCTTCTACTGCGCTCAGCTCTTTCAACGCAACTTCTGAATGGTCGCTATCGACATCGATGACAACATAACCGATCGACTCGTCTGTTTGCAGATACTGCGCGGCGATGTTGATACCATGCTGAGCAAATGCTTGGTTAATTTGAGTCAGCACACCAGGGCGGTTGACATGCACATGCAGTAAACGGCTTCTGTTCGATAGCTCAGGTAATGATACTTCAGGGAAGTTCACGGCGGTGACTGTTGAGCCATTATCAGAGTATTTTGTGAGCTTGCCAGCTACTTCTACACCGATATTTTCTTGTGCTTCTTGGGTTGAGCCACCAACATGTGGGGTCAGTAGTACATTGTCAAATTCACGCAGTGGTGAGACAAACTCTTCGTTGTTCGACTTAGGCTCTACTGGGAAGACATCTATTGCCGCGCCGGATAGCTTTTTACCCGCTAATGCCTCTGCTAAGGCGTCAATATCAACAACAGTACCACGAGAAGCGTTGATCAGAATTGCACCTTGTTTCATGACTTCGATTTCAGCCATACCGATGAGGTTTTTCGTTTGTGGCGTTTCTGGTACATGTAAACTAACCACATCAGCACGCTGTAATAATTGCGTCAGAGTTGGGAGCTGGGTTGCATTTCCTAGGGTAAGTTTATCCTCAATATCGTAGAACTCGACATTCATGCCGATATTTTCAGCCATTATGCCAAGCTGAGTACCGATATGGCCATAACCAATAATACCCAGTGTTTTTCCGCGAGCTTCGAAGGAGCCATCGGCCGACTTATCCCATTCACCACGGTGTGCTTTGGCATTGCGCTCAGGAATACGGCGAAGTAATAACAAGATTTCACCCAACACCAGCTCTGCAACCGAGCGAGTATTAGAAAATGGCGCATTGAACACAGCGATACCGCGCTGTTTTGCAGCATTTAAGTCAACTTGGTTGGTACCGATACAAAAGCACCCAATCGCAACTAGCTTTTCAGCTTGCGCTAACACGGTTTCTGTTAAGTGTGTACGAGAGCGGATCCCGACAAAGTGGGCGTCTTTGATCCGCTCGATAAGCTCAGGCTCCGGTAAGGATGTTTTGACATAGTCTATATTGCTGTAGCCGTTGCGCTTTAGTGTTTCTACCGCACTTTGGTGCACACCTTCTAACAACAAAATTCGAATTTTATCCTTTGATAACGAAACCTTGCTCATCTGTAATCTCACTAGTTGATTTTAGGCCCTTCTTCGGTGCCTGTTATAACAACGTCAGCGCCACGTGAGGCAAATAAGCCATTGGTGACAACGCCAACAATCTGGTTAATTTTTTCTTCAAGCGCTTTTGCTGCGCTAATTTCTAGGCCGTGTACATCTAAAATAACGTTGCCGTTATCTGTAGTGACACCTTGGCGGTACACAGGGTCGCCGCCAAGCTTAAGTAATTCTCTCGCTACATAACTGCGTGCCATCGGGATCACTTCAACTGGCAACGGAAAAGCGCCCAAAGTGTCGACATGTTTGGTGTTATCAACAATACAAACAAACTTTTTAGCGACGGCAGCGACAATTTTTTCACGTGTGAGTGCCGCACCACCGCCTTTTATCATCTCGTTTTGACTGTTTATCTCATCTGCGCCATCGACATATACTGCAAGTTCTGACACATCGTTTAGCTCAAAGACTTCAATGCCAAGTGCTTTTAGTTTTTCCGTCGATGCTTCAGAACTGGAAACCGCCCCCTTGATATTGTCTTTGATGCTTCCTAACGCATCAATAAAGTGGTTAACGGTGGAACCTGTTCCAACCCCAACAATCGTATTTTCTTCTACGTAGTTTAAGGCTGCCCACGCTGCGGCTTTTTTCATTTCATCTTGAGTCATAACGCTACACTTAGTTGTTATTGAAGTTGCACAGAGTATAACTCAATCAAAGTGGTAGCGTCATGGTCAAAAGCAGCGCTAATCGCGCTTAACTTGTTGCACTCTATTATTGTTCCGGCCAGGTATATAAGCGGGTTGGTGTAAGAATAGTTGGCAGTGGGATATCCCAAGCTTCGGTCGGTAAGCTTAAAACGCGCTGACAGTCATGAGCCAGCCCCATCAAGGTTGGCTTATCTCGCTGCTCAGCATAATGTAACGCCAATGTTCTATCATAATATCCACCACCCATACCTAAGCGGTTTCCATGCTCATCAAAAGCGACTAACGGCATCAATAGTAAATCTAACGATGCAAGAGGCGCCACGGCTGAGCAATCTAGCTTAGGCTCCAAGATAGCATAGCGATTTGTCTTCATGGGTGAGTTTTTTTCATACTTCTGAAAGAGTAAGTTAGTGTGGTTAAATGGGTGTATTATAGGTAGGTAAACTTGATGTTTTTTAGACCAAAGTGATTGAATTAAAAGGGATGTGTCTAGTTCTCCATCATTTTGTAAATAGACACCTATACGGGCGTTATTTGGTAAGTTTACATGTTGAAAAAAATTGATATTTAATTGTGTAGCTGCAACAGATTGCTCTATTGAAGATAGCGAGTTTCTACGTTTTCTAATGGTTTTTCTCAACTCACCCCTAGTAAGTTGAGAATTATTAATGTTGTTATTAGATTTACTCATTCTATTGCAAGCAATTCAGGGAAAAATAAGCTGATACCAAGCAAAATAAATAAAATAATCAGCACCGCGAGTAGATAATAAAGCCAAGTTTTTGATTTCGCTGGTGGTGCAGGCTCGTACTCGAGCTCGTCGAACAGATCAGTAGACTCCCAGTCATCTTCTTCTTTATCTGTGGCTTCATGTTGTTGAGTAGGAGCGAGGCGCTGCTCTATGTCTTCTAAGCGCTCTTCAATTCTTATTAGGCTACTTGTAATGTAGTCAAGCGCTTCAAAAACTCTCTCCTGATCTGGATTTGATACGGCAGCAGAGGAATGAGCGTGCAGCTTGGCAGTGATCCCGACACTGGCTAATAGTTTGATCTGTTTGAGTGCTTTGGTTTTATCACTGGGGGCAAATAAAGCTTTTCCAGCATAAAACTGCTGAATTTTCGATGGCGAGGTTTTTAACCTTTCAGCGAGGATCGCCGCAGCACTTTGCTGATCTTTACCGTCGGCCATGCCAACGAAGACGACTTTAAACTGCTCGTTCATGGTGCGTGCCTAAGTTGTAAATAGATAGTATTAAGTATATCTAGATTATAGGTAACTGTAGAAAGATAAAAGGAAATTTTTATTATTAGGGCCTGTTGATCTTTCAAGTTTGTTTTTGTAGCAGTTTGATAGGTATTTATACAGGGCAGAGCCTAAAATAGTGGCCACATTTGCAGCCACTACTTAATGAAGATTAGTAAAGTGCTGACTGTCCCACTTTTGGTATGGTGTTTTGAATGAAGCGGCGGAGATCTTCATTGGATGCTTCTAAGTCTTCGTGACGTAGGTACATCATATGTCCAGAGCGGTAACCTTTGAAGGTTAACCTGTCTCGCATCTTCCCGCTAGGATCTAGTTGCCACATATTATATTTAGCATCAAAGTAATTAGTCGCACCATCGTAGTAGCCAGACTGAGTAAGTACATGGAGGTAAGGGTTTTGTGCCATGGCTAATCTGAGCTGCTCACCGACATTATTGTCGCTATTATCCCAAGGATGAACCGCACCAAACATATTGTACTTTACATCTGTTTTATAATTGAGTTCAGTCGCAAAATAGTGATTAATTGCCGGTGTAAATGAGTGCAACCAAGATGTAAGCTCAGGCCAATAGTCAGGGCGGGATCCTGCATCTCTTTTATCAATACCGAGATAGCGAGAGTCTAGTCTACCTATAGTGCGACCGCGGTCGCGCAATAGCTCTTTCCAAAATGCAGCAGTAGGAATGTCGAGATTATTTTGAGCAACGAAACGCTCATTTAAGCCGCTATATTTAGCAACAGTTTTGATAACACTTTGTTTTTCCTGTTCGCTGATAAATGCTCCTTTGGCGAGTGCTGGGAGGTATTTGTCGATAGTATATGCTTCTACTTCTGCTAGCACCTCAGGTAGGTCTTTACTTTGAAGTTCGGTTGGCAGGGCCTTATGATACCACGCAGCAGCTGCGTAATAGGGTAAACGGTTAGCAACTTTTACTGGGCCTTGACGCTTGAGCCCAATGTCGGTTGGAGATACCAGAATAACGCCGTTTAAATATAACCACTGCTTGTTTTGCATAGCGTGTGCGAGTCCTGCAACACGCGTGGTACCATAGCTTTCACCAATTAAATACTTAGGTGATAACATGCGCTCATTACGATGAATGAAGGTATTTAGCCACTCCGCTAAATATTTTATATCGGCGTTTATTCCAAAAAACATTTTTGTTTGTTCTGGTTTACTGGGATATTTACCTTCAGCATTTTTAAGAACCCGGGAATAGCCAGTATTGACCGGATTGACATATACAATGTCTGCGACATCTAAAACAGAATACGGATTATCTTTTAAACCGTACGGTTGTTGCGGATAACCTTCGTCATCTATTTTTAATACTCTTGGTCCAGTATAAGCGATGTGCATCCATACAGACGCAGAGCCCGGACCACCGTTGAAAGAAATTAATAGTGGACGTTCGCTTACTTCTTTTATATTTTTACGCTGGTAGTAGGTGTAATGTAGTGTGGCGATTGCTTCACCTTTTTCATTCCACACCGGCTGCGTCCCCGTTGTTGCCGTATAGTTTATACGCTTGCCTTTAATTTCAACGCGGTGTTCTGTTGTGATTTTATGATCTATCTCAATGGTGCGGTTGTGTTGTTCAGCTATGCTAGGCAATGAAAACAAAGCACAACTTAAAAACACAAATGACAGTATTTTGTTCATGGCTTCCTCAATAAAACGGTAAGGTATTGCGGCATTAAAAAAGTATTTTAGGTGAAATTCAAAGTCATTGAGACAAACAGAGTAAAAAAACAGCTAGTTTGAAGATAACTGTTCTCAACTCATTTATTATTATGTAACAAATTTGTCTGCTGCTGGTTTTTTTTAGTCCTAGATTCGCGTATATTTAATACTTAATTATGTAGTAATAAAGTATTTAGCCTCGTTAAATTCTTGTTTCACTGCGCTTCTCGTTGTACTTAAGAGATCTCAATCCATGCAAAGAATTCTAATTGTTGAAGACAGTAAGGTCGTACAGCAGGTATTACGACACCTTGCCGCTCAATATCTTGATGTCGCAATTGATTTTGCTTGGTCACTCAAGGAAAGTAAGGCCTTTTTGAGCCAGCATGAATATACATTGGCGCTGGTAGATTTAACGCTGCCCGATGCGATGGACGCAGAAGTTGTGCAGCTTACGCTCAGTCATCAGATCCCAACGGTGGTGTTAACATCGAAAATTGATGAATATAGTCGCCAGCAAATGCTTGAGATGGGGGTGGTAGATTATGTCATCAAAGACAACCGCGATTCTTATCTATACGCAGTCAAGCTTGCATCTCGCCTGTTAAGAAACCAAGGGTGCAAAGCACTAATCGCCGATGATTCAGTGATTAGTCGTGTAGTTATGAAGCAGATGTTAGAAAAGCAGCTTTTTACTGTACTAGAAGCACAAGATGGTGCTGAAGCATTGGAAATGCTGCTCGGAGATCACGATATTAAGTTACTACTTACTGACTTTGCGATGCCAACAATGGACGGCTTTGAGTTGGTAAAGTCGGTGCGAAATAGTCGCGGTCGAGATGAACTTGCCATTATTGGTTTATCTGGGGCAGGCAGTCATGGGCTGTCGGCAAAGTTTATCAAATACGGTGCAAATGACTTTTTGGCGAAACCATTTATGAGTGAGGAGTTCCATTGTCGAATTATGCAAACAATGGAGCAGCTTAATTTGATTGCGGAAATCAAAGAGTATGCGCACAGAGACTATCTGACAGGGTTGTACAATCGCCGATACTTTTGCCAACACGCTGAGCGCCTAATAAAAAATAAACCCAACCAGCATATTCTTGCTTTACTCGACCTCGATCACTTTAAGTCGATTAATGACCAATATGGCCATGAAAGTGGCGATGAAGTACTTAAACAGGTCGCTGACTTATTACGCAGTGCTTTTGGGCGTTACATAGTCGCTCGAATTGGCGGTGAAGAGTTTGCGCTATTGATCCCAAGCTCAGATCTTAATCGAGCAAAGCAAATGTTAGAAGATTTCCGAGAGCGTTTAGCTAAACAAACGTTTACGATTGTGCAGGGGAAATACCGATGCACTATCAGTATAGGTATGGCGGCGTGTCAATCAAATACGCTGAGTGAGGTGATGCGTAAAGCCGATAAAGCGCTATATCAAGCTAAAGATAAGCAGCGAAATTGTGTTATTGCGCATTAATATTGCTTTAGTATAGAGTTTTGCACCAACCCAGTTCAGACTTAATAACAATGCACCTAGATGGTGCATTTTTTATGCGTAAAAAGTGCGGTTCAGTATTAATTCATTGTTAATTAAGGAATAAAAAATTTGGCATAAAGGTTGGATTACAGCATGTAACAGGATCAACTGTCCTAAGGGGACTTAGTATGAAAATGATAAGTGCAATAATAAAACCATTTAAACTCGACGAAGTGCGCGAAGCGTTGGCCGACTTGGGGATTGAAGGGATGACGGTTGTTGATGTCAAAGGCTTTGGACGTCAACGTGGTCACACCGAGTTATATCGCGGTGCTGAGTATCAGGTCGATTTTATACCGAAAATAAAAATAGAAATTGCGACCTTGGCTGAAAATGCAGAACGTGTAGTAGAGACAGTAACAAAGGCAGCTTTCACTGGCAAAATTGGTGATGGAAAAATCTTTGTATATGACTTAGACCAAATCGTTCGGATCCGTACCGGCGAACTTGATGAAGAAGCGATTTAAGGGGATCCTAACGATGGAAAATACAATTATAGAACTCAAATTCTCATTAAATACTTTTTATTTTTTAATTTCGGGTGTGCTGGTGATGTGGATGGCAGCAGGTTTTGCCATGCTAGAAGCTGGACTTGTTCGTTCCAAAAACACCACTGAGATACTAACCAAAAACGTCGCGCTTTACGCGATAGCTTGTACTATGTATCTGCTTATTGGTTATAACATTATGTATGTTGATAACGCTGAGGGTGGTGTCCTGCCAAGTATTGGCGCGTTAATCGGAAGCGCCGCTACTGATGCGGATCATGCGTTGCAGTCTGACTTTTTCTTTCAAGTTGTCTTTGTGGCTACCGCGATGTCTATTGTTTCTGGTGCGGTAGCTGAGCGAATGAAATTGTGGGCATTTTTAGCGTTTTGTGTTGTGCTTACCGGCTTTATTTATCCTCTTGAAGGGTATTGGACTTGGGGTGGAGGATTTTTATCTGAGCTTGGATTTGTGGATTTTGCAGGTTCTGCCATTGTGCATGGCGCTGGCGCCGCTGCGGCCTTAGCAGGAGTATTATTACTCGGTGCACGTAAAGGCAAGTATGGTAAAAATGGCGAGGTTTATCCTATTCCTGGCTCAAATATGCCACTAGCCACACTTGGTACGTTTATTTTGTGGATGGGGTGGTTTGGCTTTAATGGCGGCTCACAATTATTTTTGGCAGATAAGGAAAATGCCATTGCAGTAAGTCAAATTATGCTCAATACCAATGCCGCAGCCGCTGCGGGGGCGGTGGCGGCTTTATTAGTATGTAAAATGATGTGGGGTAAAGCAGATTTAACAATGGTGCTAAACGGTGCATTAGCTGGCTTAGTAACGATTACCGCAGAGCCTGCTTCACCGACACCGGTACTGGCTCTTATCCTTGGTGCGCTTGGCGGAGCACTTGTGGTATTTAGTATTATTGCGCTAGATAAGGCTAAAATTGATGACCCAGTAGGAGCAATTTCAGTGCACGGTGTTTGTGGAGCATTAGGAGTGATGATGGTGCCATTTTCAAACTCAGACGCCACATTTCAAGGTCAAGCGGTTGGACTTGTGACGATTCTTGGCTTTGTGTTTATCACATCCTACATTGTGTGGAGTGTACTTAAGGCAAGTATGGGGATCCGAGTTGGCGAAGAGGAAGAGCTGAGCGGAATGGATCAACATGACTGCGGCGTAGATGCCTACCCAGAGTTCGTGACAGTTCGCGGACAGTAATACTTATTGGCTCTAGGTCAATATGTGAGGAGTGGTTTATTTTATGTTTACAATGGTTTGCTTAATATAAGACAAAGTCAGTGAACAGATAAGCCGCTCTTAGAGTTCTCGTTGTCTAAATAAAGTGAGTCCAGTGGGCTCACTTTTCTTATTCACCGTGATTGTGCTTTCAGCAGTTGTTAATTTAGGTTACTCTACTATCTTGCAATTCACTTTTCAGTTTTATTTGGGTCATGACGGACAAAAAGAAAACAACACCGACCAAAAAATCAAACGTCAAAGCGAGCACTTCACGTAAAAAAAAAGACCCAACCTGCTAGCACTAAGATGCAAAAAGTTAAGCGTAAAATATTAAGCGCGACATGGTCTTTTGTGTGGAAAGGCACTGTAGCGATGATATTTGTCGTGGCAATGTATGTTATCTATCTAGATGCAAAAATAAGCAGGCAATTTGAAGGAAATAAATGGGAACTGCCGGTTCAAGTGTATGCCAGAGCAATGCAGTTTTTTCCTGATCAATACTTGAATGAAAAAGAGGTATTATGGGAGTTAAAACGGCTTAACTACTCCCGTGTAAATCGTATTAGCCGTACCGGTCAATATACGGTACAAGGTCGCACTATCACCATTCACCGTCGAGCATTTGAATTTTATGATGGGCCTGAAAATGCGCGTATTTTTACCCTAAATTTTGCTAGTAAAAAGCTTGCAAGTATTGTTGATAATCAGGGACGACGTTTATCCGCTGCTCGCCTTGAGCCTGTGCAAATAGCACGTATTGGTAACGAAACTCGCCAAGATAGAGAGTTTGTACCTTTTGATAAGTTTCCCAATATTCTCAAAGAAACATTGTTAGTGGTGGAAGATAGAAACTTTTATGACCATCACGGCGTTTCTGTGCTGTCGATTTTGCGTGCGCTCTATACCAATATAAAAGCAGGGCGCACGGTGCAAGGTGGAAGTACGTTAACTCAGCAGTTGGCAAAAAACTTTTATCTTACTCGTGAGCGTACACTGATTCGTAAAGTGAATGAGGCATTTATCGCGTTAATTTTGGACTTTCGCTACAGTAAAGATGAAATTCTGGAAGCCTATTTAAATGAAGTGTTTTTAGGTCAAGCGTATAACCAAGGCGTGCATGGCATGGGGTTAGCGGCAGAGTTTTATTTTGCAAAGCCTGTAGATGAATTAGAGTTCGACCAGATTGCAATGCTCATTGCAATGGTCAAAGGTCCTTCTTTTTATAATCCCAGACGTTACCCTGAACGGGTGATGGAAAGACGTGACCTAGTGTTACGATTAATGGTAGAAAACGGCTTAATTACAACGCCTGAATATCGCGTAGCATTGGCGCGACCGATTGATGTTGAGCCTTTAAAAGCCAGTCGTTTACAGTCGTATCCTGGATATCTAGAGTTGGTTAACCGCGAGCTGAAACAGCTAGTTCCTGATGATAGCCTGATTGACTCCGGACTGAGAATATTCACGTATCTAGATTTACAAAAACAAACGGCAATGGAGGAAGCGGTTAAAAAGGGATTACCATATTTAGAACGCCGCTTTAAAACTGAAGATCTAGAGACCGCAATGTTATCTGTTAACGTTGAAAAGGCTGGCGTGTCAGCACTAGTTGCCGGTAGGCAATTAAAGTTTTCAGGGTTTAATCGGGTGCTGGATACAGAGCGAAACATAGGCTCATTAGTAAAACCTGCTATTTATTTGAGTGCATTAGCTAATCCAAATTATCACTTAGGTATGCTATTGGATGATAACCCGCTGGAAGTGACAGATGGCTCAGGTAAAGTGTGGTCGCCAGAAAACTTTGACCATAAATTTAGAGGCAAAGTCCCTATGTTTGATGCTTTTAGTAATAGTATTAATATTCCTGCTGTGAACTTAGGCTTGGATGTCGGAGTAAACCGCGTAGCACAAACATTAAATGAGCTTGGGGTCGATAAGTCTATCACGCTTTATCCATCGTTACTGTTAGGGGCATTGGAATTATCTAGCTTAGATGTGGCACAAGCCTATACAACGATTGCGGCTGATGGCAAACATAGTGAATTAACAAGTGTTATGGCAATCACGGATTCAATCGGTAAATTGCTTTACGACCATAGAGTGAAAAAACAGCAAATATTAGACCCAGAAGCTGTGTATATGACGAAGTACGGACTAAAAAGGGTGACGAAGAAGGGAACAGCTAAGCGTTTAAACTTACATTTCCCTTCTATCCAGCTAGCAGGTAAAACAGGGACGAGTAATGATTTACGCGATAGTTGGTTTGCAGGGTTTGACCAAAATACAGTGACAGTGACTTGGATAGGAAGAGATGATAATAAACCAACGGGGCTGACAGGAAGTCAAGGTGCACTCGAACTTTACATTCGTTACCTCAAACCACTTAACCCTCAAGCTATTGTGGATGAACGCCCTGATTCAATCCGTTGGGCATTCATTAACCCTAAAACAGGTAAACAATCACCTCCTAGTTGTGGCCCTGTTGTGCAGTTGCCTATTCGATCGAGTATGTTTGAGCCAAGACCTAGGTGCTAATCCTAACCTTTGTTTAATATACTGAGTCTATAGATAATCTATAAGTCAAAAAAGCGATTGGTTTGGTACAAGCCAATCGCTTCTGCTTTACTCCCACATATTGAGTAATGATTACGGCTAAATGCTATTACGTTCTAAATTTGTCAATTTCCCTATTTAGGGTTTGCGATAGGGTACCGAGTTTTTTAGCGTCAGCTTGTGTTGCTCTAGCTGAACCTAATGTGTGCTGCGCTAAATTGTTGATATCTTGAGAGCCACTGAGTGCATGTTCGGTCGCCTGTGTTTGCTGCTGAACAAGTTGACTAATGAGTTTTCCTTGCTCGTCAATATCACGCATACTTTGCTCTGCATGCTGTAACACATTATTTGTTTCATTGGCAGCGGTGACGCTCTGTGCCATATTCTCTTCACTGCTGCGCATTTTATTTTGGGTATCTTTAGAGGCCGCTTGCAAGGACTGGATTATATTGTGTATTTCTTCCGTCTGCTGCTGAGTTCTTTGCGCTAGGGTACGGACTTCATCTGCAACTACCGCAAACCCGCGACCTTGCTCACCAGCTCGTGCGGCTTCTATTGCAGCATTTAGCGCCAGTAAATTAGTCTGCTCCGCAATTTCTCTAATCGCAGAACTTACTTGACTGATATTTTGCGTATCTTCGGCAAGCTTATCTAATGATGCCCGGCTTTGTTGAAACTCTGTCTGTAACTCTGTCATTTGTCCCGCAAGCGTTGTGGTATTGATACTACTTTGCTTGACGTGCTGAGCGGCAACTGATGCCAATTCAGTTGCATTAAATGCAGCATCTTCCACTGAGCGTGCGGACTGTGCCATATTTTCAAGTGAGTGGTGAATCGATTGGATCTTACTCTCTTGCTGCGCCACATCTTTTTCGGTGTCTTGGCTTATTTGATTGAGTGTTTTCGTTGCTTGTTGTAGTTCGTTGCTCGTGAGCTTGACGTTACCAAGTAGCGATATAAAAGCGTCTAAAACCGCGTTAAATTGATCAATAATTTGGCTTAATTCATCAGAGCCTATCGTCTTAGCTTTAACACTCAAATCTCCACTTGCTGCACTTTGTGCCGCTTTTGAGAAAGTGGTAATGGTTCCGATGACAGATAAGTAAAAACCAATCATAAGATAAATAGCCAGCAATAGCGCAAGGATAGATGCAATCGCTACAGTGTTTCTGATCCATTGTTGTTGGCTTTGCTTTTCAGCAACTAATGCTGCCAACGTGGGAGTGGCTATGTTAACAAACTGCTTAATAGTTTGACTAGCTTGCTGATAATGTCGATTGAATTGCGATTGTGATAGCGCTAACTCGTCTGGATCAAGTAGCCCTGTTTTAACCGCACTTTGATAGTTTGACAAGCTAGCATTGAGATCTGCTAGAGATTGATTTAATTGTTTTTTTAGTTGTTTATTATGATTCATCGCGATGTTTAGCGTTCCTGAAAACTGCTTTATTACCGCAGGCAAGCCTTTATGTAAGTTAGATAGAGCGATAAAACTGTCAGGAGTAAAGCTTCCTCTGCTGATCACGCGTCGTGCTTGCACTTCAATTTGATTAATTTGTGCGATTAACTGAGGAGTAGACTCTACCAATGTACGATTGAGATAATTACGGCCAAGATCATCGTCAACCGCGAGCTGAGAGGCTATTGAAAGCTGCTCAAGTGCACTGGCATTTGGCGCGCTGAACGAAGGTAATTTGGCTTGCTTAAGTAGGCTGGTGTTATTCGCACTATCACCATCTAGAATGTTTCCTAACATTTGAGGGTAGAATGTGAGCCCTTGTCGCTGCATATCACTGACGGAAATCGAGTGATTGAGCACACCATTGAGAAAAAACAAGCTGAGGCTTAAAGGTAATAACAACAGGCCAAAAACAACTGCCATTTTGGTTTTATATTGCAAACTTGCCATCAAGCGAGTTGCAGGGTTAACTATGGTATTGAATCCAGCCATCACTTCCTCTGTATGAATAGTCTATTTCAAAGATACGGTACAAGTAGACCGAATCTTTTCAAAAGTTTATTCAAAGGGTAGCTGAAAAAACAAAAAAAGCCCTGAGCGGGCTTTTTAAATGATTAATTTTATTTATAGTTTGGCAAATGCACGCTTTGCTGCACCAATAGTTTTGGCAATTTCTTCATCAGAGTGCATCGTACTCACAAAACCAGCCTCAAATGCTGATGGAGCCAAGTACACGCCTTCATCAAGCATTAAGTGGAAGAATTTTTTGAAACGCGCCAAATCGCATTCTGTTGCTTGTTGGTAACTTGTCACTTTCTCAGCTTCAGTAAAGAAGAAACCAAACATGCCACCAGCATAGTTTGTGGTGAGTGCAATACCAGCCTCATCAGCAGCGGCTTGGAAGCCTTCACACAATGCTTTACTTTTTGCTTCAAGCTCTTCGTGTAAGCCATGCTCTGAAAGTAGCTCTAGTGCTTTTAAGCCGGCCGCCATAGCGATTGGGTTGCCAGATAACGTCCCTGCTTGATAAACCGGGCCCACAGGAGCGATGTAGTCCATGATTTCTTTTTTACCACCAAACGCACCGACAGGCATACCGCCGCCGATCACTTTGCCTAAACAGGTAAGATCAGGTTGGATGTTGTAGTACTGCTGAGCCCCCCCTAGTGCAACCCGAAAACCGGTCATAACTTCATCAAAAATAAGGACACTTTGATTGTCAGTACAGATTTCGCGTAGCCCCTCTAAAAAGCCTTCAACAGGAGGAATACAGTTCATGTTACCTGCGACAGGCTCAATGATCACACAAGCGATTTGGTCTTTGTACTGATCAAATATAGCTTTTACTTCGTCTAGGTTATTGAATGAAACCGTTAACGTGTGTTTGGCAAAATCAGCCGGAATACCCGGTGAGTTAGGTACACCCATAGTCAGTGCGCCAGAGCCAGCTTTTACCAGTAGAGAGTCGGCATGACCATGATAACAACCTTCAAACTTCAAAATCTTGTCACGGCCAGTGTAGCCACGAGCAAGGCGGATAGCACTCATTGTTGCCTCAGTACCAGAGCTTACCATACGCACTTTTTCAATGGAGGGAACCAACGCTTTTACTTTTTCCGCCATTAAAATTTCAGTTTCAGTCGGAGCACCGTAAGATAAGCCATTTTCAACGGCATCAAGTACTGCTTGCTTAATTTCGGGGTGATTATGACCCAAGATCATCGGACCCCAAGAGCCTACATAATCAATGTATTGTTTACCATCGGCATCAAAGGTATGAACGCCTTGTGCTTTGGTAATGAATAGTGGTGTGCCACCAACGCCATTAAATGCGCGAACTGGAGAGTTTACGCCACCTGGAATTGAGTCGAGGGCACGTTCGAATAAATCTTGACTGATTGTCATTGTCGATCCTTTTTAGCTTTCACGTTTGCGGCTAAACCAAGGTACATCCACCTCGTATTTTTCCACTTGGTTTTCAACACCTAGCGTTAAGGCAAAAAGTGCCATACGGATCAATACACCATTTTGTACTTGGCGGAAGATAGCTAGGTTGTCATTATTATTTAGGTCATTATCAAGTTCATTTGCATCACTGCGGCTATCTCGTGGCAGTGGGTGCATTAAAACTGAGCTAGGTTTACAGTGTGCGTCATAAATTGCCTGGCTTATTCTAAAGCCGCCACGGTATTTATTTGCTTCTTCTTGAGAAGGGAAGCGTTCTTCTTGAATGCGAGTTTGATAAACAATATCAGCAGCTAGATTACCTTCCATTTTTGATACCAGTTCAACCTTATGCCCAGCATTATCAACCACATCTAAAATTGATTGTGGCATTTGTAAGCCGTCAGGGGCAACCATGGTAAAACGGATATCTTTGTAATGGCTGAGCAGCTTTGATAACGAGTGCACGGTGCGGCCATATTTTAAGTCACCGACTAAGGCGATGTGCATACCATCAATTCCTGCACCAAATCGGCCAAGCTCGCGATCAATGGTGAGCAAATCTAAAAGCGCTTGTGTTGGGTGTTCATTTGGACCATCGCCACCGTTGATAACGGGTACATCCGATCCTGTTGCAAATTCAGCGACTGAGCCGGCATCAGGGTGACGCATCGCGACAGCATCAGCATAAGCCGAGATCACGCGGGCAGTATCATATAAAGATTCACCTTTGGCTAATGCTGAGCTTTGCATACCTGTGGTTTCGCGAACCAAACCACCTAGCAAGTTGAACGCAGTACCAAAACTCACACGTGTTCTGGTACTTGGTTCAAAGAATAAATTTGCCAAAATCGCGCCATCAAGTACTTGAGTGCGTTTTTGCTTTTTAGCATAGGGTTCCATTTTTTTAGCAATGGAGAAGATGTGTTCAATAGAATCTCTGTCTAGTTGATTGACAGAAAGAATGTTTTCACCTTGGAAACTGAACATGTGGCGATTCCTAAAGACAAATTGACTACCGGGTTGCAGGGCGCTCACCCAACCAGATAACACGCAGAATGTGGGCGGTTACTTGGGCGTATATTATACCCAAGTACCCCTCATAATGCACGGCTACAGTGCAGGTTTTAAGACGGCAAGAAAGACGATAGCTAATAGCAGCAGTACAGGAAATTCGTTAAAGTAACGATAAAACTTATCGCTTCTTTGGTTGCGGTCTCGTTTGAAGTCGTTGAGTAACTTAAAGCAATAGCCGTGATAAATGTAAAGTACAGTGACTATGGCGAGTTTGTAGTGCAGCCACATACTGTGTTTAAACCACTCCCTGCCATACTCAATAATGGTCAACACGCCAAATACAGCAGTAAGGATTGCAAACGGAGTGACAAAGTAGAGCAATCGTCTTTCCATTATCTTGAGCATAGAACTACAAGATTTCTCTTCAGTTAAGGCATGGTAAACAAACAAGCGTGGTAGATAAAAAATGCCTGCAAACCAAGCGATCATAAAAAAGATATGTAAGGCTTTATATGTTAACAATAAGCTCATTGTCAGTCCCAAGTAGTAAATTAAGGTAAACAGCCCCTAGAGTAGACTGTTTCTAGTGGTGAGTATGTGACGAATTTGATCCCATCGCAATAACCCAAGTATTTGTTTATTATCCTTTTGGTTATAAATGTATACCGCACCTGAGCGCTTGTCTTTTAATACATCAAAGGCATCGGCAAGTGTTGCTTGGGTACTCAAGCCTTGCAACTCTATGTAAGATACCGATACGCTTTCTTGTGAGATCAGGTTCAAATCGTATTCAGCAAGACGATAACCACTTTGTTCATCGTACACAATCAGCGGAGTTTGGCTGTCGACCGCCGATAGGGTTTCTTTTATTTGCTCTTTGTCGTCTGAATAGAGCAATTTAAAGTTTTCATCCATTTCAGCCACAATCCCTACTTTCTGTAATGCCTCTTTCGCCGGTGAAACTTGATAAGGTAGACCTTGAAAATCTAGCTGTTGGATGAATATTGAACGGTTGCCAAAAACCTGTAACGCGGTTACATAAGCGGTGGTGATCACTAACATTGCAGGCACAATAATTTTGGGATTTGAAGTCAACTCCATTACGGCGGTCAGCGCGGCAAGGGGAGCGTGTAAGGTTGCGGCAAGTAAACCTGCCATACCAAGTACGCCATAAGTGCCAGCGACATCCACACTCGGTGAAATAAATTGGGCAAAAAATGACATTAGAGTGCCCATAATTACGCCAAGTCCAATAACAGGACCAATAATCCCTCCGGGAATACCTAAGCCAATAGCAAATAAAGTAGCCAGAAGTTTGGCAATTAATATCGTGGTGAGTAGCTGTAAATTATGGGGGGACTCTACAGCTTGGGTGATGGCACTCATGCCGGAGCCCATGGCACCTGGAACCGCATAACCGATTAAACCGGCAATTAAACCCGCTAGCAATAATCGAGGAAACATGCTGATCGGTTTAAAGGTTTTAATGATAAGCATGAGGTTTTGATTAAAGGCAAAAGCGACAGCCCCTAGTGCGGCACCACAGATAATCAGGTAAGGATAGTGCCAAAAACTCAAAGGCGTAATATTAATAAGAGCTAACTCGGAATTGTTTCCAAACACATATTGTGTGCTCATTGCACCAATCACTGAGGCCAACATCACAGGTACAAAAATGTGAATTTTGTACTCCCTTAGCACCACTTCCATAACAAAAATTACAGCCGCAAGTGGCGTATTAAAGGATGCCGCAATACCGGCTGCTACCCCGCAGCCTGCCAATGTTCTTGCTGCATTTAGTGGTAAATGTAAGCGTTCAGATAAGACGCTCGCGGCGGTCGCACCCATATGAACAGATGGCCCTTCACGACCGACTGAAAAGCCACTGATCAAGGCCACTGCACCACCAAAAAATTGGTTAGCAGAGTTCCAAATCGGCATGTGACCGTAGTGGTGCTTAATGCGGTTGATCACATACGGGATCCCGAGGCGATAATGCTTAAACCCAGTAAGTGCTGCGAAAGTTGCGATGAGTAAGGCTGCTAGTACAGGTAAAAATAGTCTGTGTAACTCTGACAGCTCTGTAAAGTCATCGGGTTTATCGAGAAAAGTGCCCTGGAATAGTTCTATAGTAAGGCGAAATGTGATTATCAGCATGGCTGCGAGTAACCCTGCGGCTGCTCCTAAGAGGCACAGTTGGGCTGAGGTTTTCGGTTTAGCAAGACTTCGTCTCAGTGCATCCAGCGACATAAACGTAATTCCACGATAATTAACATCTTAAGAATACCAAATTTTTGACATTAAATCCTTGTGTTATCCCAAGTTCAGGTTACACATCCTATGTACGCATTCGAAGACTTAAAAGGGTATGACGCTATACTTGATTAAAATACTCAGGTATTAGATAATTTACAAATTACAGGATTAGGGGTCCACATCTATGTCTGAACAGTTACCAATTCAGTTTTCTGATGCAGCAGCAAGCCGTGTAAAAGAGCTAATAGAGGAAGAAGAGAACGTTAACCTTAAATTGCGTGTATATGTTACAGGCGGTGGTTGCTCTGGCTTTCAATATGGGTTTACCTTTGATGAAAAAGTTAACCCTGGTGATTTAGAAATCGTAAAAAATGGCGTTACTATGGTTGTTGATCCGATGAGCATTCAATACCTAATTGATGGCATTGTAGATTACACCGAAGGGTTAGAAGGCGCTCGTTTCTTTGTTAATAACCCAAATGCGACAACGACTTGCGGTTGTGGCGCAAGCTTTAGCGTATAACGGTAATACCTAAAGAAGTCACTCAAAGAGTCATGTTTACATGACTCTTTTTGTTTTTATAGACTCATGACTTGGTGTATAAAAGCCCAGCAATCGACCTCATAAACTTCCCGTCAGATACATCATCAGGACGAAAAAGCCCAGCACAAATGATGAAAATGCTAGGATGTATACAAAACCTTTCTTTCCTCGTTTCAGTGGCACGCCGTTTGAACGCAAAAAGAAATACCATCCAAAACACAGTAAAATTGGCAGCAAAAACAGTAGTCGAATCATTTTGTATCGGCCTCTTTTTTAACCTTTTATTGAATACTAGCTATAAGTTTTTATTTTTTAAAGAAAAATAATTTATTTCAAATACTGGTACATTTTTTAAAAAATTTGTTAAAGTGTTACTGGATATTACAGTGCTTGATGAATTAAGAAAAAGTAAAAAATTAATTAGGTGTTAACTGTTTTTTAGTCTATACCTAATTGGGTACATGGGGACAAAGCCAATTTGTCGATATGTTACAATTTATGGTTCAGTGATATGTGATCGCAACCTTAGCGTTTTAGCAGTCAATAAAAACAATTTACTGAGCAGAGCTTTGTACTGGTTTGATGTTGAGCTGGCGGAGGGTGCCGCGCTTAGCATTAAAGAGTCAACTGTGATATTTGAGCAAACACTAAATGAGACGGGCATATTTCATTTAGGTAATTTAGTCTTTCATCTAGTAGGAGATGTTTAATATGATGGGTAAAACGGTTTCTTCCGAAGAAAACGGCAAACTAACTAAGTGGCTTAAATCAAAACGCCATGAGAAGGGTCATACAATGCGTAGCCTTGCTCAAGTGCTAGGTACACCACATTCTTTCATTGGTAAAATTGAAAACCAAGAGCGTCGTTTGGATGTAATCGAGTTTTTACGTTATTGCGAAGCGCTTGAAGTTGACCCTTACGAGGGATTGCAGCTAATTAAAGAAGAGCAATAAGCGCTACGCTAGCAAAATGAAAAGGTGCAAGGAACTGCACCTCTAGCGCTTGTTAGTGTGATATGCACGTTCAATTGCATAAAGTTTGTGTCTAATGAGATATAAGAACAACAAGGATGGTAGTACCATTAGTGCTGTTAGCGCGAAAAAGACCGCCCAATTTCCTCCAAGTAAATCATCTATTACAAAACCACTATAACCCGATAGCATGGTACGTCCTAGACTCCCAAGAGAGGCGAGTAGCGCATAGTGAGTAGCGCTGAAAGCTCTATCGCAAAGCATCGAAATGAATGCAACCATGGCCACGAGCGACCAAGCTTGTGTAAATCCATCAATAATAATAGCCATCAAATATAAGTGCTCTTGCGGACCTGCTACTGCAATCCAAGAGAACATCAAGTTAGACGCTGCCATGGCAACACCACTGATAAATAGGCCTTTGACGATGCCATATTTGTGATTAAATATGCTGCCTAAAAAAGCAAATATGATAGTAATAACACCTGTTCCGAGCTTAGAGTACTGACCTATTTGGGTGTTAGTGAAGCCGATTTCTTTGTAAAAGACGATAGACATTCGAGCCAAAAACGCTTCACCAATCTTAAACATAAAAATAAAAGCAAGCAGTGCACACGCTGTTTTCACTCCATTTTTCTCGAAAAAGCGCTTAAATGGTTCTACTAAGGTTACAGCTAACCACGCTACCACCTTGGTATAGACAGAAGGTGAGCTGGCGAGTGTCAGCTTCTGCTCATAGCTTTGCTGTAACTGCGCTTGGACCTGATCTCGATGAGACTCAGGCTCTTTGGCTAAGAGTGTGATGATAAATAGACAGCAAACAACAGCACTTAAGATTTGGTAAATAATAGGCCAGCTGAATCCGGGCAAGTCGGCGATAAAAAATGGAATTGCTCCTAATAAAGCATAACCCGACCACCATCCTGACGTTGCCATCGCGGCGGCAGCGGTTGCTTTCTCGCTCTCGTTCTCGGGCAAAATATCAATACGATAAGCATCTATTGCAATATCTTGTGTTGCTGAGAAAAGCGCAATAATGAAGCACAATAATGCGGCATGTGAAAGGTGTTCCGTGATCGACACACTTGCCAGTGCAAAGGTGGCAACAATAACAATAACTTGGCAGCTAGCTATCCAGCTGCGTCTCTGACCTAACCAAGTGTGCAACAGCGGTATTTTGATTCTGTCGACGAGTGGAGACCAAAGAAAATTAATGGTGTATGCACCATAAACCAGACCAAAAAGACCTATGGTGCTTCGGCTCAAACCTTCGTCTTTGAGCCAAGCTGACATCACCGAGCCAATTAATACCCAAGGAAAACCACTACTTATTCCAAAGGCAAAAATGGTAAGTAGGCGTTTGTCCTTGTAGTAACTGAGGTACTGTGAAAAGCTAAATGATACCAACATAACGAAGATTTACTCAGGTTGCTTTAGTACGTCGATGGACAGGATCACAACAGGCTCTTTGGGAATAAAGGTATAGCCAAGTTTTTCATTGTAATCCGTTTCCACTTGCATGATAGCATCCAGTGTTTCATAGCCTTCCATTACATTTCCAAACACAGCAAAACCCCAGCCTCGACCCGGATTTAAATGGTCATTGTCAGCCATATTAAAGAAAAACTGTCGAGTACCAGAATGTGGTTTATTATCTTGATAAGCCATTGCAATGGTGTACATATCATTTTTCAAACCATTACCACTTTCATTAAAAATGGCCTCTCGCTCAAACATACCATCGTATTCTTTGTCGTAGCCTCCACCTTGAATGACGAAGTCTCTTTCGTTGGCTTCATCGCGCTCAACACGATGAAAAACAGAGCCATTGTAGTCTTTATTAATCACATAAGTGAGGAAGTTGTTGACCGTGATAGGTGCTCTTGAGCGATCTAGTTCAACGATAATGGGGCCTTTGGTGGTATTGATTTGCACCCGTGGGAATAGATTGTTTTTTTGCACAAACTTGCCGTTCATATCGGCAAAGGCGCAGACACTAAATAGTAAGATAGTTAAACTAAAGATTATTTTTTTCATTAACGTCCTCTCACAAACTGGATAAATTCTGGGTCTTGAACGATGCGGGCAACGACTTGTTGAGCTAGGTTATTAAGCTGTTCTTCCACTTTGGCTTGATCATGCTTTAGCGGCCCCGACAAGCTCGCGCTCCCCTTATACTGCTTTTCAAAGCTTCTAGTGCCTTGCGTAACTTGTATCGTTACATTGGTTTGAGCGTCACTTTGGTGCTGTGATAGGGTTTCTGCGATAATTGCTTTAAAGCGGTTGATGTTCACCACAACTTTGGTTGGTGCTATAGGTGTAACTTGTGCGCCATGCGCTGCAAGCGCTTGTGTCATCACATGATTAAGGTTGACTGGCAAGTTTGCATCCGGCATGTACAGCGCCGGTTCCTGATCTTTCACGCGAATAGTGTATTTAGTCGTGCGCAAGTCATTGACTTGTAATGCCATGTTGGTATTCAAAGCATTCGAAGACGGACCTTGATACTGTGGGTGCAAAATTACGCTGCGAGGTGTACTACTACACCCAGCTAAAAGAAAAGAGAGCACAGCAATTAACAATATAACACGCATTTATTTAGCTCCTTTTAGTCGCACTTAATACAGTGAACTTTTTGTTGTTTCCGAGTGTTTTACAATTTCCGAACAGGCGTTTCAGTTTATCGTCATATTCAAGGTGGCGGTTGCCAATTATTCTCAACTCTCCACCGTGACGAAGTGCGGCCTTTGCCTGCATAAACATTTGCCAAGCGATATGGTCGGTTATTGCATTTGCTTGATGAAATGGCGGATTACACAGTATCAGATCAGCCCCTTCATTTTCAAAACCAGTCAAGCAATCATTTTGTATAAAACGACAGTCTTTGACTCGTTCCGGCAAATTGTGACTAATATTTTGCTGCGCACTATGTACAGCCATTGCAGATTCATCAATAAAAGTCACAGTGGCATTAGGCATTTTCGCTAACGTCATTAATCCAATTACCCCATTACCACATCCCAAGTCGATAACCTTGAGAGGCTTTTTCCCCATAGGCAAATAATTGATAAAAAATCGAGCGCCAATATCCAAAGAGTCTCTTGAAAATACATTGGCCTCATTAGACAGTACGAAGTCTGTTTTTTCCAAAGGCCAGGACACAGGAAATTTACTATCAATTGCTTTGGCTGACGTCTTGCTGAATATTAGGCGTGACTTTTTAACTGCTAAGCTTGTGGTAGGCTCGGTTAGAAAGTGAGTAAAGCTTTTTAGTGTTGAGGTGTGGATTTCTTTCGCTTTGCCTGCCGCAATCACCGGAATATCAGCGTCAAGTTTACTCAGCTTCGCCAATTGTGACTGTAATAAGCCAGCGTTTTTCGGCAGCTTAAGCACAACCAAATCAATATCTTCAGGGTATGTGTCGATGCTACTGAGTACCTCAACTTGGGCGTGCTCCAGTTCATTGACTTCTAGGTTGTGTTGGTAAGCTAAGGTACTGACAAAAGAATCAGTCACTAGGGTGCAATGTTTGTCGGCAAGTGCGCAACATAATGCCCCGAATGCGTCATTAATGATTAAGATACGATTTGCATCAATGTGGTGTTCAAAGACATAATCTAACAGGTATTCGTCGGCTGAATCCCAAGCTTGTAAGCTACGATTTTTTTGATCGAGTGGAAACCTATGTAGCGTAAATGGTTTTCCGGCTAGAGTTGCATCAGTCGTCATGAGTCGTTTCTGTAAATAAAAGCAGCGGATAGTTTAACATGAGAGCAGTAGACAACGCACGGAACTTGCCAAGCGGTTTTAGCTATCAGCCAAGTGCCATTAGCTTTGAGAAAAGTTTAGCCCTATATGATGCGCTTTGTAGCACTATTCCTTGGCAGCAAAATACCATCACATTATTTGGTAAGACCCATAAAATCCCCAGACTTGAGCGATTTATTGCCGATCCTGGTGTGCGCTACAGCTATTCAGGAAAACTACTCGACAGTGCGCCTTGGCCAGGGATATTGCAAGGTATTAGAAAAACACTTGAGCAGCGCTTTGACGTCTCATTCAATGCGTTATTGGCAAACTATTACCGCGACGGTCAAGATAGTATGGGTTGGCATAGTGATGATGAGCCTGAACTAGGGGCTACACCTGTGATTGCATCCTTGTCACTTGGGGCAACACGGAAATTTAAAATACGTCACAAAAACACTCAGGAGGTGACCGATATTTTCCTAGAAACCGGGAGCCTGTTAATGATGCAAGGCAGCAGCCAGCAAGATTACCAGCATGCCTTACCCAAGCAAGCAAAAGTCACGCAAGGGCGTATTAATCTGACTTTTCGAAGTGTTGGAAATGCTGAGTGATAGGCGTATAGTAAGGCCACGAATTGCTATGGGAGACAAAGTTTAATGTCAATGCAATCACAAATTTACGACAAAATCGCGCAAGCAGTTGCCTGCAAACACCTTAATGTTATTAATGAAAGTCACATGCACAGCCGTGGCGAAGACTCTCACTTTAAGGTTATCGTTGTGAGTGAGCAGTTTATAGGGCAGCGCTTACTTCAGCGTCACAGAAAAATTAACGAAGTACTGAAGGATGAATTACAAAATCACATCCATGCTTTAGCAATACATGCCTACACACCGGAAGAGTTTTCAGAAAAAGAAGGTCAAGCACCAGTATCACCAACATGTTTAGGTGGCTCAAAGTTTGATAGCTGATCAGATGTGTGTTTTGCATTTCTACCAGTACACTACGCAGTAATTCTAATAAAGTGGGCGTAGACTCACTTTTATTTTTTGTATCAAATTAATGGATAGGATCACTTATGGTCATTAAACCAAAAATTCGTGGATTCATTTGTACGAACGCGCACCCTGTAGGCTGCGCCGAACATGTAAAAGAGCAAATTGAGTACGTAAAGCAACAAGGTCAAATTGAAAATGGCCCTAAAAATGTTTTAGTGATCGGTGCGTCAACAGGGTATGGTTTGGCTTCTCGTATTACCGCGGCATTTGGTGCTGGCGCGAAAACCCTTGGTATCTTTTTTGAAAAAGAAGGCACAGAGAAAAAAACAGCCTCTGCGGGTTGGTACAACACCGCTGCATTCCAGCAAGCAGCTGAAGAAGCCGGTTTATGGTCAAAGAATATTAACGGTGACGCATTTTCTGATGAGTTAAAGCAAAAAACCATCGACACCATTAAGACTGAGCTTGGAAAAGTCGATCTTGTCATCTACAGCCTTGCTTCCCCTCGCCGCAAAGATCCTAAGTCTGAAGAGGTTTACTCTTCGACGCTTAAGCCAATTGGCTCTGCTATTACTACTAAAAACCTAAATACATCAAAGCGTATTATCGACGAAGTGACTGTTGAGGCAGCAAATGAAGAAGAAATTGCAAATACAGTTAAAGTAATGGGTGGTGAAGATTGGGAGCTTTGGATTGATGCGCTTAAACAAGCGGATGTACTCGCCGATGGCTTTAAGACGACTGCCTATACGTATATCGGTAAAGAGCTAACTTGGCCAATTTATGGACATGCGACAATTGGTAAAGCGAAAGAAGATTTAGACCGTGCGACACTTGCTATCCGCGAGACGACATCTGATATTAATGGTGAGGCTTATGTTTCTTCGTTAAATGCGGTTGTGACGCAGGCAAGCTCGGCGATTCCTATTATGCCTTTATATATTTCTGCACTGTTTAAAGTTATGAAAGGGGATGGTACCTATGAAGGGACTATTGAGCAGATAGATGGTTTGTTCCGCGAAAACCTATACGGACAATCTCCGCGCTTTGACGAGGGCGGTCATTTATTCCAAAACTATAAAGAGCTAGAAGAGGGCGTACAGGCTCGCGTGCAAACAATTTGGGATACAGTAGATACAGACACAATTGATGAGCTAACAGATTATGTTGGCTATCATAATGAGTTTTTAAAATTATTTGGGTTTGGTCTAGAAACAGTTGATTATGATGCTGATGTAGAAGCTGCAGTAGAGATTAATCATCTAATCTAGCAAACTATATGATTTGAGGCTAGGGCTACACCTAGCCTTATTTTACGTCGCGGCTAACTCCGGACTTCACTCGTAGTGTGGTGCGCATCGCCACTGTGGGATTTTCTTTTCATACGCTTGAATAAACGCTTCTTGTTCAAGGGTTTGTCCAATTGCATCAAGTCCTTTAATGAGCGTCTCTTTGTGAAGAGGACTGATGGTAAATGAATAGTTATCACCATTACAGCTTACCGTTTGATTAACCAGATCAACGGTGATAGCCGTGTCGGCGGCGCTTTGTACCGCGTCAAACAAAGCATCCATCTCTGATTTAGACAACGAAACGGGTAACAGTTGATTGTTGATGCAGTTGCCATAGAAAATATCAGCAAAACTGGTGGCGATCACCACTTTGAAACCGTAGTCTGCTAATGCCCAAGGCGCATGTTCTCGACTAGAACCACACCCAAAATTTTCTCTACTGAGCAGGATCTCCGTGCCTTGGTGTTGAGGCTGGTTTAACACGAACTCAAGATTAGGCTGCGTGCCAGCGCTATCTAAGTAACGCCAGTCATGAAATAAGTGCCGACCAAAGCCTTGCTTAGAGACCGAAGTTAAAAACTGTTTGGGGATTATCTGATCTGTATCCACATTAACCTGATCGAGCGGCGCGGCTTTGCTTGTTACCGTTGTAATACCACAACTCATAGCTATTCCTTAATAAATTCTCTAATATCGGTAAATCTGCCTTTTATGGCTGCCAATGCGGCCATCGCAGGGCTGACTAAGTGGGTTCGTGAACCGCGACCTTGTCGTCCTTCAAAATTTCGGTTGCTGGTAGAAGCGCACCTGTCTCCTTGAAGCAACAAATCATCATTCATACCTAGACACATCGAGCAACCAGGTAAGCGCCACTCAAATCCAGCCTGGGTGAAAATCTTATCAAGCCCTTCCACTTCGGCTTGTTTTTTCACTTCACCAGAGCCAGGTACCACAATTGCTGACACACCAGATGCAATCTTATTATTTTCGACTACCCTTGCAGCGGCACGGAGATCTTCGATGCGACCATTGGTGCATGAGCCAATAAATACATGATTTATCTCAATGTCTGAAATTTTAGAGCCCGGCGTGAGATCCATGTAGTGTAATGCTTTTTTGGCAGCTTCTTGATCGGCAGGATCCGTGAAGCTACTTGGATCTGGTACTATGTCATTAATACCCAAGACATGCCCAGGGTTAGTGCCCCATGTCACTTGCGGTTGAATGTCGTTGGCATTGAGGGTTACAACCGTGTCGTAGAGTGCGTTGGGATCTGCTGTGAGTTGGCTCCAGTCTTGACAAGCAAGCTCCCACAGTTCGCCCTTTGGTGCAAACTCTTTATCTTTCAAATAGGCAAGTGTAACCTCATCTGGTGCGATCATTCCGGCTTTGGCTCCAGCTTCGATAGACATATTGCAGATAGTCATTCGAGCCTCCATAGAGAGATTTGCTATTGCACTACCACAATACTCGATAACATGTCCGGTCGCCCCTGCATGCCCGATTTTGGCAATAATAGCGAGGATCAAATCTTTTGCCGTCACCCCAAATGGTAAAGTGCCGTTGACTTCAACTTTCATCGTCTTGGCTTTATGCTGCTTTAGACTTGTGGTGGCCATAACGTGCTCGACTTGAGAGGTACCAATCCCAAATGCCAGTGCGCCAAATGCGCCGTGTGTTGCGGTGTGTGAATCTCCACATACGACCGTCATACCCGGTAGAATGAGTCCACGCTCTGGTGCCATAACATGTATGATCCCTTGTTTCACATTACCTACAGGGTATAGCTGAACGCCAAACTCCTCGCAATTTTCAATCAAGGCTTGTAGTTGTCTGCGGTTGTTATCGCCGCACGCATCTATGGCTAATGAGCGAGTAGAGATACTGTGATCCATGGTGCCAAATGTTTTATCTGGGCTGCGTAATTTGCGCTGCTTTTGCTTTAACCCATCAAATGCTTGAGGAGAGGTGACTTCATGTATTAAATGCCTGTCAATATAAAGCAATGCTTCATCACCGTCTTGCGTAATGACATGCGCATCCCACACTTTTTCATACAAGGTTTTAGGCATTATTAGTAGCTCCTTGCAATATAGTCTCTGATGTAATCGCCTACTTCTGAAGTTGACTTAGCAAGATGTTGCTCATCACTAGGAACAAGCTCTTTGGTTAATACCCCTTGTTGAAGTGCATGCACGACACCTTGTTCAATAGCATCAGCAGCAGCATTTTGATCTAGGCTATAGCGCAGTAACATTGCAGCTGAAAGGATCTGTGCAACAGGGTTCGCGATGCCTAAGTTGGCAATATCTGGAGCTGAGCCTCCCGCTGGTTCAAATAACCCAAAACCGGATTGGTTAATACTTGCCGATGCGAGTAAACCCATGGAACCTGTGATCATAGCGCACTCGTCGGATAAAATATCCCCAAATAGATTTGAGGACAAAATGACATCAAAATCGCTAGGTTTACGAATTAACTGCATTGCTGCATTGTCAATATACATGTGTTCAAGTTGTACATCTGGGTAGCTTGTAGCTACTTCATCTACCGTTTCACGCCATAGCCGACTGCACTCAAGCACATTTGCCTTATCGACAGAGGTTACTTTTTTATTTCTTTTTTGAGCAGCTAAGAAAGCAAGGTGAGCAATACGAGTTATCTCTGACTTTGAGTAACGCATGGTATCAAACGCGACTTCTTGGTCGTTATTCAACTCACGTCCCTTTGGTTGGCCAAAATAAATACCACTTGTGAGCTCTCGAACAACCATCATATCAACCTGCTGCTGTGCAATGTCGCTGCGTAATGGTGATAGATGTTGCAGCCCTTGATATATTGTCGCTGGGCGAAGGTTACAAAAGAGATCGAAGTGTGACCTAAGCTTTAGCAATGCGGCTCGCTCTGGGCGCTGATCGAGTGGTAAACTATCCCATTTCGGTCCACCAATAGAGCCAAATAAAATGGCATCGGCGCACTCACAACCTGCAAGTGTCTCTTGTGGTAACGCATGGTTATGTTTATCAATGGCGATACCTCCAACATCGTAATGTTGAAAGTCGAATGTTAATGCAAATTTATCTGCAATTATATCTAGTACTTTCAGTGCTTCAGCCATGACCTCTGGACCAATTCCGTCTCCAGGCAATACAGCTACTTTATAAATTTTGTTCATTGGTTTATTCAATATCCCTACATACAATGTGCAGCCAGATAGCATTACTAGCAAATGTATCGCATTTTTTGCTACCTAACTGCAACTCAAAGCTCACGCCGTTGCGGTATAACCTATTTTCCCGCGCTTGGCTAAGTTATCTATCGTTCATATAAAAGGCGATGCCAATAATATCTCGATACGTTTCAATATTGGGTAATTTAGGTGTGAACGGAGACACATAATGCTTGTGCTTGAGATCTTCAACATAAAGGCTTTGTCCAGGCTCTAGCTTTTTCTCAAATAAAATGTTGCTGGTGTCGTTGAAGTCGCTAATAAAAGAGATAGCACCGTTCACATTATGCTCATTGATTAGGTTGATAGCGATAAAGTCGGTTTCATCATGGTGAAAACCTTCAGGGGCAGGGTAGCCGACAATCTTAGCATCTGCGGTAACGCGTATTTGATGGCAACCAATAAAAAAGTGATCGGCATTGACCCACTCTTTTTCTAATGCGTCAGTAACAATCGCTTGCGCAAATTTTTTGGCCTCCTCACCCGTATGTTGGAACGATCTTTTAATTCCACCAGCGTATGAGTTAGCTTCATTAGATTGAAAAAAAGGCTTAGTCGCATTCCAATCGACTTTACCATTTTTTACTTCACCATAAGAAAAAGTTCTAAAACGTTTCATGCCATCTTTGATGTAAGGATCGGCTGGCAACGCATCATAGCTTTTTAATAAGTCATTATTAATTTTGTCAGCATTACATACTAAGCTGAAAGACATGATTAAACTCCTAATTAATTTAATTATTTCATAATGCTGGGTTAGCAATATGTCCTTTGATTGCTGATTCCACCACGGTTCTAGGGCTAGCAAGGTGGGTAAGTACGCCTTTACCTTGGCGGTTTTCAAAGTTCCTGTTGCTAGTAGAAATACACCTAGTGCCTGCGGATAAAGTGTCGTTGTTGATTGCAACGCATAAAGAACAGCCCGGGAGACGCCACTCAAATCCGGCTTGTTCGAAAAGCATATGAAGCCCTTCAGCTTCAGCCTGCTTTTTGACTTCCATTGAGCCTGGAACAATGATCGCTTTAACTGTTGGGCTAACACGACGTTTGTTTATTTGCGTAGCCGCTGCTCGTAAGTCTTCGATTCTGCTATTCGTGCATGAACCAACAAAAGCAACATCTATTTTTACTTCATCTAAGCGCATACCCGGCGTTAACTGCATATACGAGTAGGCTCTGCTCATTCCTTGTGCTCTGTTCTCGTCTTGTTCTTGCTCTGGGAAAGGTAAGAAACTAGTAACGTCAATCGCATGTTCTGGACTGGTTCCCCAAGTTACAAAAGAGTGAGTATCGTCGACATTGATACTTGCTTCTTTGTCAAAGATGGCATCATTATCGCTACGTAATGCTGTCCAATCTGCCAAAGCTTCTAGCCAAGCATCGCCTTTTGGAGCCAATTGCCGACCTTTGATGTAATCAATGGTTTTCTGATCCGGAGCTATTAGCCCTGCTTTTGCGCCTAGTTCAACTGACATATTACAAAGCGTCATTCTTTGTTCCATGGATAAGTTTTCAATTACCGACCCACAAAACTCGACTACATAGCCGTTGCCTGAACTTACACCAAGAGTTTGGATGGTTTTCAAAATAATATCTTTTGCGGAAATAGCATCATTAGGTCGACCTTCAACGGTGATCCGAAATGTTTTTTGTTTCTTTTGTACAAGCGTCTGAGTGACAAGTACATGTTCGATTTCAGAAGCGCCAATACCAAATGCAAGTGCGCCAAATGCGCCATGTGTAGAAGCGTGCGAATCTCCACACACTACAATTGTTCCAGGAAGAATAAAACCAAGTTCTGGGCCGATGACATGCACTATCCCTTGACGAGTGTGACCTAAATCAAACAGAGGAATACCATGGGTTTCACAATTACTGTGCATTAATGCTAGAAGATTACGTTGCTCAGCGGACATGACGTCGATAAGATCTTTTGCCGTTGGCACTACGTGATCCATGGTGCCTATGGCAAGCAGCGGTTGCCGAACACTGTGCTGCTTTTCTGACAAACCAGAAAATGCCTGTGCAGATGTCACTTCATGAATGAGATGTCGGTCAACATATAATAAAGAAAATCCGTTGGGCATTTCCTTCACTAGGTGGCTTTCCCAAATTTTATCGTAAAGTGTTTTTGCTTTCACAATCTTTCCCATTTGTATTGCATTTCTTCAATTTCATTAAGATTTTGTTTGTTGTTTATTATTTTGCATTTTTATTTTATTTAGGCTGATTGCAAAGAATGCTGATGTTCCCTTATCTGGTTAAGCATATTAATGATGTTCAATATAGAAATGTATGATTTTATTATTGCTATATTTGGATCTTCATCAGAGCCTTCTCCATAAATGGGCTTGTTATTTAAGGTGATGCTAAGTTTTGCATTATAAATAAAATTTTCAGGAGCGAATTCTAAAGATAGATCTCGAATAATTATGGCCTCATTCGTTATTTTTAGATTCTGTAATGCTTCAATTAAATTTGTGCTATCTGATTCAAAACTCTGTAATTTTTGATTGTTTTGCAGGACTAAATTAACCGAAATAGCGCGTTCAGAAGCGCACTTGGTGATAGCACTCACTAAGCTATATCTTTTGTCACAGAGATTTACTTTGTTCTTGTAATACAAAGATGTTAAATCGTACCAATAAACCTGCCCTTTTTTGTCAGCAAGTTGTAGGAATTGATTGTAAATGTTGTTAATTTCTTGATCTTCACATGGGCAGCCTGTTTGTGTTAAAAAATGTGCAATAGCTTTTCGGCCAGAACGAGCTGTGAAGTAAAGTTCGTTTTTACTTATGCCAACTTGTTCTGGGTGAAATATTTCATAAGTAATACTGGATTTGATAACGCCGTCTTGATGTATTCCTGATGAATGTGCAAATGCGTTACCTCCTACAACCGCTTTATTCAACTGCACAGGCATTCTAGCTACAGAGCTGACAAGCTCTGAAGTTGGTTTGATAAGCTCAGTTTTAATATTGCTGTAAAGGCCGAACAGGTCTTTGCGAGCACTTAGTAGCATGGTGATTTCTTCTAATGCGCAGTTTCCGGCACGCTCTCCAATACCATTGACCGTGCACTCAATTTGCCTTACTCCGGCTAACAGTGATTCAGCACTATTTGCTACTGCTAGACCTAAATCATTGTGGCAGTGAACTGATAAAATAGCTTGATCAATATTAGAAACATTGGCTTTGATGTGGCTCAGGAGCTGATGAAATTCTTTCGGTGTGGTATAACCTACTGTATCAGCTAAGTTAACGGTTGTAGCCCCAGCTGCAATGGCTTTTTCGATGATATAGCAAAGATCTTCAGGTGGGGTGCGAGTGGCATCTTCACACCCAAATTCAATATCATCAGTATACTCTTTAGCGATGGAAATCGCCTCTACAGCTTTATCCGTGGCCGCTTGTAAATTGATATTTAACTTTTTCTCAAGATGTATAGGTGAAGTTGCAATAAAAATATGAATACGTTTATGTTGCGCGGGCTTTAATGCTTCACCACATGCGATAACATCTTCAGGCACTGCTCTGGCCAGTGCACAGATCGTAGGTCCTTGAATCTCTTTTGCAATTAACTCTACAGAGGCAAAGTCCCCAGGAGAAGAAGCGGGAAACCCAACCTCCATTACATCAACATTTAGCTTCGCAATTGCCTTTGCAAGTTGTAATTTTTCATCTTTTGATAAGCTTCTTCGCAGTGCCTGTTCACCGTCTCGCAATGTTGTATCAAAAATACGAACTCTATTATTTGATTTCAAACTTAAACCTCATATGTGATTGTATTATTTATGATAATTCGCCACAGCAAGGGGAGGTTGATTGATTTATAAGGGGTGGTAGTTACTGTTGATGAAGCCGCAACTAAATAACTTCCTTCCCACAAACCACATTCTTCCTTGTTGTTTCCAATACTTATATATGGAACCCGTTAATTAGCTTTATGAGTGAGCCTTTTTACACTTCTTTTTTATTTTAAATTTTTGATCAATTTCGTTTTAATTTGTTTTGTTTTATTTTGCTATTTGCAATAGTTTGTTTGTTTACTTGGTGTTTTATATGGTTTTATGATTGCACTCGGTTTTTTTTAAGTCAACGGTTTATTTTTTTTGTGTTTGGTTTGTTTTGTTTTTGTTGACACTTTTTTACCTATCGGTTAGCTTAATTTTTCATAATTCTCGAGACACTAAAAAGGGTGATGAATTAGCTATGTTTTCTTAGTTTTTTCTGATTAAAGTGTTGGAGAGGGAGGGATGGTCGTAATTATCATTTTTACATTTTTATGTATTAAGTATTTCGGCTCTATATGTATTATTGCTAATTAGGCAAGGAATTATAAAGTAGTATAAGTTATGAATTATAATAATCGTAGTAACGAGAATGAATTTGTAGGTGATAGTAAAGCCTTAACTTACGTCTCTCTTATACAAGAGCATGCCAAAAACAAACCGCACGACACTGCCTTTGAATTTATCCGATCTAAAGATATCGATGATGTTGAGTCATTGAGCTTCTTGCAATTACTCCAGTATTCAAAACAGATAAGTTCAGTACTGCTTAAACAGCCAAAGCTAGGTGCGGTGGTTATCGCTGTGCCGACCGGAAAATTCTTTATTACGAGTTTACTGGGATGTTTTATTTCCAAGCGTATTGCCATTCCTCAAGTGTTACCAGATTCAGCCGCTAATTTGACGAATCTTGAAAAAGTAGTGGAAGATGCAGGTGCGACGACTATTGTTTGCCTGCGTCAACATGAAGATAAGCTTAAATCCCAATTTGAGCAGCAGCTTATTACAGGTGCACTTTCAATATTGATTATTGATGAGTTGAGCTTTGAAGGGCTATCTGATGAGAGCTTTGATCTTCCTATCATTCATCCACAAGACATCGCCTATCTTCAGTACACATCAGGCTCAACTGGATCACCGAAGGGCGTGATCATTAAGCATGAAAATCTGATCGCGAATTTGGAGAGTATCAAATCGGCATATGGGTTTGATAGCTCGCTTGTTTGCGTTTCTTGGTTACCACCTTTCCATGATATGGGACTCGTAGGGTGTTATTTAACCCCAACTTATAATGGCGGGAAGTCAGTGGTATTTTCTAGTACTAACTTCTTAAAACGCCCGTTGATGTGGTTAGAAGCTATTTCAAAATTTAAAGGCACTTATCTGGCCGGTCCAAACTTCTCTTTTGATTATTGTGTTCGTAAAGCTGCCGGAAAAGATCTCAGCCATATCAATCTATCGACGTTAGACAAAATGATTAACGGTGCAGAGCCTGTTAAAGCAGAAACACTAAATCGATTTATTGAGGTATTTAAGCCATTAGGGCTGAGAAGTGATGTGTTTTATGCCAGCTATGGTATGGCAGAGTGTGTGTTATTTACATCAGCTGAGCGATACACTGGTCAATCGGTACCATATCAAGGGATTGGCAGGGTGAGTTGTGGTATTTCTCAAGACCAGCATGAAATTCTCATTGTTGACCCTGAAACACACGAAGTATGTGGCGATGGTAATATCGGCGAAATTTGGATTGCAGGTCCTTCGGTTTGCTCTGGATACTATAAAAAGTCAGAGGCAATAAACGCCGTTTTTAATAACACAGTAGCGGGCAATAGCAACCAGTTTTTTAGAACCGGTGATCTTGGATTTAAGTCCGAAGCTAAGCTTTATATCACCGGCAGGATCAAAGAAACCATTATTATACGAGGCAAAAACTTCTATCCTCACGATATTGAAGCGTCGGTCACTAAAGTTGATGCGCTTTGTAAAGTGAATGAATGTGCCGTGTTTAGTTCATCTCATCAAGATGAAGAAAAAGTGGTTGTCGTTCAAAAATTAAATACAGTTAAAGTGAGTGAAGCTGAAGCACATGCCTTGTTGAAAAAAATATCGGTGGCGCTATCTGTGCACCATGGTCTTCAAGTGGCTGAACTTGTGATTGTTAAACGCATCCCGAAAACCACCAGTGGTAAAATTCAACGCACAAAAATCAGACAAATGTATGAAGCAAATGAGCTTGATATTATTTGTCTTGTAAATGAAACCGCGACTGCTGAGGTGCAACAGCGCCCGGCAACAGCCATCGATTTACAGCAAAGTCAGCACAAAGCAAATGAATTAATTGAATGGTTGCAAGATTATTCAAGCCGCCGTATTAACTCGCAATTGATTGATGAGCGTCGCTGTATTCCGCCTTATGTTGTCATGGATTTCAGCACTCAAGGAATACTAGGATTGCTTGTGCCACCAGAGCAAGGCGGGGTTGGTCTAAGTACCACAGATACATTTAAAGTGGTCTCTGCATTAGCATCAGTAGACCTTACCTTGGCATTATTTGTAGGACTACACCAAGTATTGGGGATTCGTCCAATATTAATGTCTGCAAAACCAGCTATCCGCTCACAATTCGTCTCAGAGTTGGCGCAAGGCCGCATGCTTGCAGCTTTTGCCCTCACCGAGCCCAGTGCAGGTTCTGATCCTCGGCAGATTAAGCTTACTGCGAAAAAAGTAGACGGCGGTTGGCGCTTATCAGGTGAGAAAATTTGGTCAGGAAATGCAGCTTGGTCAAACCTAATTAATGTGTTCGCCCTTGCTTTTGATAATGGGCAAGCTCTGGGGATGACAGGGTTTGTTGTTGATAGTAACTCTGTCGGTATACAGCAAGGCCCAGAAGCATTAACTATGGGTTTCCGTGGCATGGTACAAAATAAAATCTACTTCAATGATGTGTTTGTACCTGATGAGCGCATGCTTGGCACATTAGGCAAAGGGTTTGATGTCGCAAAAGACGCGATGATGCTTGGCCGTGCAGGTATCGCTGCGATGGCAATAGGTACTATGCGTCGAAGTCTTGCGGTGATGCAGAGGTATGCTAGCAAACGTATTATTTCTACTGGTCGCTTGTCAGATAACCCTGAAACTCAGAAAAAGATAACCGCTCATGCTTTTGCATTATCGGCATCAGAAGCATTGTTAGAAAGAGTCTCAATGCTGACAGATTTGCAGCAAAATGTACCTGATGAGATGTTCGCTATTGTTAAATACATTGTCACTGAGTTTGCTTGGCATTGTGTTGATGATGCGATGCAGATGCTAGGTGGTCGAGGGTATATAGAGAGTAATGGTTTTGCTCAAGTATACCGTGATACCCGACTACTAAGAGTCTTTGAAGGCCCCACAGAGACATTGCAAGTGTTTGTTGGTGCAAGTTACCTTGCAAACCCTGATAACTTAAGTGTCTTTATTGCTGATGCTGATGGCTCCGATAAATTACAGTCTGCTTTTAAGGCTCACATTTTAGAAGTCGAACGTGCCCTACAAAACACCAGTGTTACCGCTAAGAAAAAAGAGCTGTTATTGAATCACACTATAGGGTGGTTGGCAGGGTTGTACTGTGCAAAAGCGGCGCTGAGCGTGTCGACTCAAGTCGATGACAGTGCCAAAGCGCTTGTGGCCAATTGGCTCGATATGCAGATAGAAAAAGAGATTTTTGCGCTACAGAAAAATATAGCGACTGTGTATGAAAAGAGCGAGATGGCTGTTGTCACTCAGCTACTCAAAAAAGCGCACAGTCAAACCTTAGACTCAGAGCAAAGCGCACCGGGTGGCGATTATACCTTGGATGTGTTGTTAAGATCGTCGGATACGCCAAGCGCTAAACAAATATTGTTAGATGCTAACGTGTCTCACATGGAGCAAACGCAGCAAAATACTATTGATGAGGAACTTAGTACTCAATGCAACAGCGCTGAGATTGCTAGTTTCTTGAAAAAGTGGATTGCGAATAAAGCGAAAAAGCCACTGAGTGAGATAGATGAGCATGAGCAGTTTGCGGCATATGGGTTGGACTCGGTTGATGCCGTTGAACTAATTGAGGCGATTGAGAACCAGTATCAATTAGATATAGATGCCACTGCTGCGTGGTCTTATCCAACCATTCAAACTTTAGCAAATTACATCAAACAATACATAACGACGCCTCCAGAACCAGTGGCGAGCACGGGAGCTGGCAGCGCGCCGCAGGGCTTTGCAAAACAAGTTCAGGAGCAACCGGCAAGTACTTCAGAATTATCTAATGAAGAACTACTAGCTATGTTAGAAAGCGAGCTTTAAGCACGCTTTCTAACAGAAGGATTAATACAAGTTTTAGCTGACAGCAAGGATATTGTTTGATGTCGAATATCAATGACGAAAAAATAAATGGCGTCTTAAAAAAGTCGTTAGAGAAAATATCGAGCCTAAAGCAGGAATTAGCACTTGAGCGGGCAGCCAAACATGAGCCGATAGCCTTGATTGGCGGCAGCTGCCGATTACCAGGTGGTGTAAGCAGCTTAGATGAGTTTTGGACATTACTCAAAGATGGCAAAGATGTCATCTCAAAAGTGCCTCGAAACCGTTGGAATACTGAGCGTTTTTATGATTCAACACCGTTTAAAACTGGCCACTATAATACTGATTATGGTGGCTTTGTTGATGATGTTTTCGGGTTTGATGAGCGCTTTTTTGGCATGTCAGCAGCTGAAGCTGAAAATCTTGACCCACAACAGCGCTTGTTACTGGAGCTAAGTGTTCATGCCCTTGAACATGCTGGCATTTCATTTAAACAAATATCAGGTGCCGCGGCGGGTATTTTTGTCGGTATAGGTTCGGCGGATTATGAGTTATTGCACCTTGCCGCTGCTGATACAATAGATTCGCAAATTGGCTTAGGCACAAACCGTGCGATTGCAGCAGGTAGGCTGGCGCACTTTCTCAATGTGCACGGTCCTGTGATGCAACTCGACACTTCCTGCTCTTCTTCTTTGCTTGCCATCCACTTAGCATGTCAAAGTCTACGCAGTCGAGAGTGTGATATTGGCTTAGCTGCTGGGGTCAACCTCATGCTAGCACCTAATGGCTACATCGGATTTAGCCAGATTGGTGCGCTTTCAACCAGCGGTAAGTGCCATACTTTCGATCAGTCTGCTGATGGCTATGTTAGAGGGGAAGGCGGTGGTGTTGCGGTGTTTAAACGCTTGAGTGATGCAATCAAAGACAAGGATAACATCATCTGCGTGATTTCAGGTTCCGCGGTCAATCATGATGGTAGAAGTAACGGTTTAACAGCGCCCAATGGTTCAGCACAAGCGGCTTTGATTAAAAGTGCGCTACACAACGCAAATAAAACAGCTGAAGATATTCAATACATTGAAGCACATGGTACAGGCACTTCATTGGGTGATCCAATTGAAGTAAATGCGCTCGGTACTATTTTTAAGTCAGCCAAATCAGCAGAAAATCCACTTTACATCGGCGCTGTAAAAACAAACATGGGGCATTTAGAGGCCGCAGCGGGTATTTCTTCATTTTTTAAAACCGCACTTGCGATCCATCATCACTATCTGCCACCAAGTTTACATTTTGAGTCTGCAAACCCGTATATTAATTGGCAACGTTACCCGCTATCTGTGGTGAGTGAAGGTATGGCATGGCCAGCATGCACTAACAAATCTGCCGGAGTAAGCGGCTTTGGGATGAGCGGCACCAACGTACACTGTATTCTTTCAGAGTATCAATCATCAGAGGTAGCAGCGCAACCTGACAATACTGACGGGGCTGTACATCCATTTATTTTATCCGCCAAGTGTGAGGGCGCATTACAGCAACTTCGAGCAGATTATATTGATGTTATTTCGAGGGACTCTGATAGCTTTGCTGATATTTGCGCATCCACGGTACGGGCAAATAATCATTATAAATATCGTTTTGCGACCTTTGCTCATAGTCGAGAAAGTCTACTTGCGCGCTTAAAAGAGAAAACGCCGACAGCACCAAGTACTTTAGGAAAGCGTGAAAATTACATACAGCTAACTGAATTTCACGCTTTAGCTGACCTACAAGGCGTTATCGCAGCAATGCAGACACAGCTTCCTGTGTATGCTACTCACTTTAATCAAGTTTCTGCTTGGATTGCATCAGATTTAGCACAGCCGCTAGCATGGTATGCTACGCAAAGTGAATTATCACCGCAAGTACATCAAGTCCTCACTGCGTGTCACTTTTATGCTTTAGTCAGATGTCTAGATGATTATGGATTGACCCTAAAAGGGGTAGGCGGAGACTCTGATTTGGCACGTATGCTCGCTGCGCATTTTGTCGGCCTTTTGACAATTCAAGAAGTGATAAGGTCATTATTAGGTGAGCCCGCAAGTCTCGCTGCCAGTAACGAAATACTTAACAACATGCTTAGCTTTGGCAAAGCACAAGTTGAGTTTGTGTTGCTAAGCGAAGAGTCATTAACTTCCGTTGATGCGACTGTAGCGCGACCACAAACGGCTATGCTACAGGAATTACAAGATGTCAATGTGTTGGTTGTTGGGATGCAAAACGCGATGTTATCAGTACCTCGCAGTGAGCAAACAGAGACGCACTACATCGCGATTAATGAGCAGATTAACACCCTGTATGCGTGTCTAGCGTCATTGTATGAAGTTGGGGAGTCGATTCACTTTGATGCCGTTTTACATTCAATTCCAACCAATAAAGTAAGGCTTCCTCTCTATCCGTTCCAAAGAACACATTTTGAGCGCCATAACCCATTACGTGAGCAAGTATCGCCTTTAACAAAGGCGCAGAGCTCTGCTGATGTACTTAAAAACTTGCTCAATGATGCTGACTTATCTGATGCTGCAAAAGCCAGTTTACCTGAAATTTTTAGCTTCCTTGAAGGTAATTCGGCGAATGATTCTGAGTCGGTGGTGGAGCTGCTTAATTACGCTTGGGAGCAGTATATAGAGACCGAAGAGCAAAACTCTACCACAGTGATTGATGATGTATTGTTGCTCGGCTTTGATACTTTACTACCACACTTGTTAAGTACCAAGCTGAATGAAACTCACAATACAATAAGGGTAACCCATATTGACCTTAGCTCCTTCGTTCACCCAGAGATGAACAGTGCTGCATTTGAGCAAGCGCTCCAGTGTTGGGTCGAGCAAGTTGCTGATAAAGGTCAGGTCATATTCATAGCACCACAAGGTCTTGAAGAAGTGTCGGTATTTTCCGCCATATCACAGCAAGCACTGATGTTAAAGGCATGTATCAAAGTGCTGAGTGCTAATTCGCACATGCGCTTAAAGGCGATTACGACAGGTGCACTTTGCGTGGATTCAGATGACACTGTCAATCTCAGTCAAGGTGGAATGTGGTCGCTACTTAAGTCCATAGATATGGAATGTCCATCACTACACTGTAGCTTGCTGGATATAAACTCGGTTGATGTCAACGACCGTGAATTGCAAACAATGACGGATTTCGTTTTGCATGGTTGTCAGGAGCGCTGGGTCGCAACGCGTGATAATACTCTTCGCGTTCCGCGCTTGGTGCAGGTTGAAGAGGCTGTTGCGGTAAATCCACCGGTGTTGACGGGTAAGTATCTTATCACTGGGGGCAGGGGCAGTATTGCGCTCAAACTGGCAAGCTTTTTGGCTCAGCAAGGTGCAAGCCAGTTGATATTAGCTTGCAGAGATACACGCTTTAGTGAGCAAGACAGCAATGTTGTAGAGTCACTCAGAGCACTAGGCTGCAAGGTTCTCATACAGCAATGTGATTTCACAGATAAAAACAGTGTCCAGCAACTTTTTGCTGAAACCTACCGAGAAGGCCGTGTTGATGGTGTTTATCACTTAGCTGGGGTAAAAGGTGAGATCCAACACTTCTCTGAATGTCACGATGATGCTGTGCTGGCGACCTTGAATGTAAAAATACAAGGGACGTTATATGTTGGTGAGCAGGTTCAAGCTTACAACATTCCTCAATTCGTTGCCTTCTCCTCAATCGCTGCAACTTGGGGAGCGTCATATCAAGCAAGTTACGCACTTGCCAATGGGTTCTTGGAATCTTACTGTCATTACTTAAATACAGTAAAAATCAATGCCCAATGCTTAAACTGGGGCCCTTGGCTAAACACCGGTATGGCAGCGTCTGCTCATGAACAAGAGACGCTATTACAAAGTGGTATTTTGCCAGCACCAGCTGAGCAGATGTTTGCACAAATGCTGCAGGCTATGGCGAGTGAACAAACACAATTCACGATTACTTGTATGGACTGGTCGAAGTTTCTGCCGCTGATTGAGCTACATGGTGAAAATCGCCTATTTGCTACCATTTCAGAGTCTGTTTTTGGGTTACACCCACAAGCAAATTCACGTTTAAGTTCACCGCTTAAAGAGACACTATTAGCGCTTCCAGAGACCTCACGTCGCAAAGAGATTCTAGAACGAGTAATGGAGCAGCTTGCTGTGACACTGAATGTCGCCAGCGCGACTATTTCAGCTGATGATGGTTTTACCGATTTGGGCATGAATAGCTTAAAAGCAATCGAGTTCAAAGAAGGGTTAGAGGCAACATTTCATATCAACATTCCAGTGTCGGCATCCTTTGACTACCCCACTGCCAACCTATTAAGCAATTTCTTATATGACGAGTTATTCGATATTGAGCATGTCACTCTAGCTGATATTGAAGCGTCGGCACATTCGGTGTCAGAAGATGAAGAAGAGCCTGAGTGGGATGACCTTAATGAAGCAGAGTTAGAGTCGCTATTACGGAATAAGTTAGAAACTTTAGAAGTAGAGTTGTAAAAATGGAAAGTAAAACAAATTCAACATTAAAGCTTGCATACAAAGCCATAGAAAAGCTGCAATCTCGCGTCGAAGAATTAGAGCAAGGCGCAGATCAGATTGCGATTATCGGTGCTGGTTGTAAGTTCCCTGGTAACATCAATTCGCTAGATGATTACTGGCAAGCTTTGATGGCCGGTAAATCTGTCGTAGAACAAGATATTGAAGGATCGCTTGAAACAATTCACGAAACATTAAAAGGCCAAGGCCATGCCAAATTACATGGCGGACTTATTAGTGATGTCGACTTATTCGATGCCGCGTTTTTTAATATCTCAAAACGAGAAGCAGAATCCATGGATCCGCAGCAGCGACTGGTACTTGAAACTGCGTATCAAGCGCTGGAGCAGTCAGGCTATGCTGGCGAAACAAAAAATACAGCTGCTATTGGTGTATTTATTGGCTCAGCGGCTAATGAATACGCTGATCTGTGTTATCAGTACGGTGATATTGCTGATTCAGCATATTGGGCTACGGGAAATGCAGTTAATACGATCGCAGGGCGAGTTGCATACTGTTTAGGGCTGCATGGGCCTGCGATGACATTTGATACAGCATGTTCTTCAGCGGCGACAGCGATATATCAAGCCATGCGAACCTTGCAAAATAATGAGGTCGATGTAGCGCTTGCTGGTGGTGTAAACCTAATGCTGACAACCGATACTTTCGTACCGTTACAAAAAGCACAAATGTTGTCGCCTTCAGGGTTATGTCAGGCATTTGATAATCGTGCGGATGGTTATGTACGCAGTGAAGGCTGCGGTGTTATTGCGTTGAAGCGTTTACGTGACGCCATTAGAGATCAAGATACGATCTTGGCTGTGATCAAAGGTGGCGCTATGAACCATGATGGCCACAGCTCAAGCCTTACCGCACCAAATGGCAATTCGCAGCAACAGGTGATCAAGCAAGCATTGAAAAATGCCAAAGTGACGCCGCAGGCATTACATTATGTAGAAGCTCATGGAACTGGGACACCTCTTGGTGATCCGATTGAAATGCACGCCCTTAAAGCGGTATATACACCTGCTCGTGATGCGGATAATCCTCTTTATGTGGGATCAGTGAAAGCAAATTTAGGACATACAGAAGCAGCATCTGGTGTCGCTTCTGTGATTAAAGCTGCGTTGATCGCCGCAAACAAACAACTGCCGCCACAAGTACATTACGATACGCTAAATCAGTTCATCGAAATCGATGAGCAGCAAATACAGGTCACGAAACAAACTGTCGATTTATCTGAGCAGACTCAAATATATACCGCGGTCAGTGCTTTTGGGTTTTCTGGTACGAATGTACACCTGATCTTGGCCTCTCATACGCCGTCTGAGCAAAGCAACACTGAGATCAATAATGATGCCTTATTGTTGCCTATTTCAGCGAAGTCTGAGCAACAACTCACGATATTAGCACAAAGCTATTTATCGCTGCTAGAACGCAGTGATAATCATGAACAGGTTGTTGCAAATGCAGCGATGAGGCGGGCTCATTATCCTTATAGGTTAGCGGTTACCGGAGCAAATAAACAAGCGCTCTGTGATGCGCTTCAAGCGCAGATGGCCAAGCCACTAGCAGCATCAAAACCGCAAGTAAAAAGTGAGCAGGTTGCCTTTATGTTTACAGGGCAAGGGTCACAGTATAAAGGTATGGGACAAGCCCTTTATGGCATAAACCGCGTCTTTAAAAGTACCGTGGACGAATGTGAAGCATTCATCGAAAAAGCAGCAGGCTTTTCTATCAAAGCGGTAATGTGGGGAGCAGATGCCAAACGTTTGTCACAAACTGAATTTACGCAACCGAGTTTATTTGTGCTTGAATATGCACTAGCAAAAATGTGGCAATCTTGGGGCGTACAGCCTTCAATCGTGATGGGGCACAGCATTGGTGAATATGCAGCGGCATGTATCGCAGGTGTATTTTCATTGCAAGATGCACTGAAAATGGTGCTTGCGCGTGGCCGTTTAATGCAAAAGTTACCCAGTGATGGTGCCATGCTGGCTGTTGTTGCAAATGGTAATGTCGTCAAGGAATTGATGGCGGACTTACCAGCAGAGAAGATTGCCGTTGCCTCTTACAATTCAGTAAGGCAAACGGTGTTATCAGGAGATAAATCCCTCATTAAAGTTGTGGCTGAACGAGGAAAGGAAAAAGGCATCACATGTGTGATGCTCGATGTCTCACACGCCTTCCATTCGCCTTTAATGCGACCAATGTTGGCAGAATTTAGAGTCATAGCACAGCAAGTTAACTACAGTACACCAAAGCTCGATTTCATTTCTACCTGTACAGGAAAGCAAGAATATCAAAAGCTAACAGATCCAGAATACTGGGTACAGCATGTTGAGTTACCCGTTAATTTTGTTGAGGGTTTGCGCACGTTAGCGGCGAATAAAAAAGTAGATGTTATAGAAGTCGGCCCGCATCCGGTACTGACGAAATTAGCACTCCAGTCTACTCTCGACTTCGTGCACTATCAATGGTTGTGCTCACAAGATAAAGAGCAACCTCAAGCCACCTATATCACTAATACGCTAGCCACGTTATATCGCACAGGGCATGATATAAACTGGCTGAGCGTTTTTAATCACCAAGTGGTCGCAGCAACAGCAATACCTAGTTATCCATTTATGAGAGAGTCTTTTTGGTTAGGTGAAAAACGAGTACATGCGCGTCACGCGTCAGTGCAAGACCCATTTTTTGTGGATGTTCAAAAGGGATCGCACTCATCATCATTTAAAACCCAGTGTAACGTACAAAGTCAGCCACTGCTTAAAGACCATTTAGTCTATGACGAAGTAGTGGTACCTGGCGGTTACCACGTTTCTCTGGTACTCAATGCCTTGGCAAATCACAGCACTGAGTCACAGCTGGTACTTGAAAATGTCTTTTTTGGTGCACCAATTTTACTTGCGGATGGTAATGAGAGTACACAGTTAACAACAACGTTAAACCATGCTGATTTTGCCGTCAATTCAACGCAGTCTGAACAGGGGGCTTTAACTCATGCCCATGGGCGCTACTTCACTTCATCAGAGTCTGTCTCCAATGCTGCTATAGACCCCAACGCTTTGGTTACAGCCGCGACAAAACAGTGGGAAATGCCTGAGTTTTATGAGCGCATCGAGCAGATGACAAAAATTGCCCATGGAGACACATTTAGGTGGGTGGAAAGCTGTTGGTTTGGTGATGGCTATATCATTGCCAAATTAAACACACCAAAAGCGATAATTGCACCTGAGCGATATTGTATGCACCCAGGGCTAGTTGACTCATGTTTCCAGGTATTTGGTGCATTGGCAGTCAACCAGATGGGCGACAATAAAGAAATCACCGCGGTACCATTTGGCTTTAATAAACTTCATACACACAGTGAGCAATTAAGCGCGCCACAAACCCTTTGGTGTTTTGCCAAGTTAGATGATGATATTGCTGAGGATAAGGCGATACTCAAAGGAGATATTGCACTATTTTCAGATTCAGGCGAGCCAGTTGCTACCATCGATTCTTTCTCGGTACATAAAACCAATGCCAGTACTTTCTTGTCAAAGTCTGAAGAAGGAAGCTTTTTGTTCCAGCGAGAGTGGATAGAAAGTACACAGGCCCACAGCGACGATACGGCATATACAGAGCAGGACTTAGCGCGCTTGTGGCTTATACTTGACGATGACCAAGAGATTATCTCACATCAAACATTTGCATCTCACACCCTCGGTGAATGTCAGGTTTTCAAGCATGCAAACAAAGACAAAGGAGTGGTAGCGGGAGTACGTCGACTCAATTTATTGGATCAGCATGAATTAAGTGAAGCACTGACTCAGTTAACGACGAAACCAGATCAGATCATCTTCGCTTTAAAAAATGCAGAGCAAGGCGTTTGCGTAACAAACTACTACGACAGTGTGAATAGCATTATCACACTGGTCAAAAACCTAATTGGTCAGGAGCTTTATAGCCGCTTGCTGTTTGTTAATTATGGCACAAGTGATGTGGCATTACTTGGGGCACCTAAACCACATTGGGGAATTGCTGAAGTCGTCAGAACCGAGCATCCTGAGTTCAGTTGTCAAACTCTTGATCTCAATGCTGAAAACCTATCAGACCTTGTTGCAGGTGTGATTGAGCATAGCCGCTATCAAGACAAAGAACCGAGAGTACTGCTTGACAATGGTATGCGTAAGGTCATGAGGCTGACTAAAACACGGCCAACGTCTGAGCTTGATAAGTATACTGTGGCTGGTGAGAAGACCACACTCATCACTGGAGGTTTAGGCGGATTGGGACTTCAGCTCAGTCAATGGCTGGTTGGTAAAGGAGCCAAGCATCTAACGTTGTTGTCGCGAAGAACGACTTGGTCAGATGAGGTGGAGCACACTTTACAAGCGATACGAGCACAACAGGTTGGTGTCGAGGTGGTTGCGGTAGATATTGCCGATCAATCCAGTATGGAGCAGTTATTCCAACGTTTTGGTGATGATTTACCATCCCTTGGTAGTGTTATACATGCTGCGGGCGTTGTTCAAGACTCACCATTACACAAGTTTGATATGGGATCCGTGACGCAGGTCAGCCGCTCGAAAGTTGAAGGTACTTGGAATCTACATCAATTGACCAAAGACATCGATTTAGATCATTTTTACTGTTTTTCATCGGCATCAGCTGTATTGGGTACACCAGGGCAAGCCATTTATGCCGCCGCGAACAGCTTTATTGATTATATCGTTGAGCATAGAAAGCATTCAGGGTTGCCTGCGCTTGCCGTCCAATGGGGACCGTGGGGCTCGGTGGGTATGGCGGCTGAAAGCCATAGTCAATCTGATTTGTTTGAGGCCGTTGGTATGAAGCCATTTACCCTTAATCAGGGAATGGCTTTATTCGAGCAGATTGCACGTTCAGAGTTACACTCAGTCGTGGCTCTAAAAGCAGATTGGCGTGTATTTAGAGAGAATTTCCCAGGTGCACAGCATGACCACTTATATGATGAGTTGGCACCGACTAGTTCAAGAGCCGGTCAGATCCGCTTCATTGAAGAAATTTGCGATATGTCGCCAGAGCTCAGGTACGAAAAAATCTTTGAGTTTGTGAGAGAGACACTGGCTAAAGTATTAAAAATTGACTCGCCAGCTACGATAGACCCAGAGAAAGGTTTCTTTGAAATGGGAACCGACTCAATAGCCGCGATGGATCTCAAAAAGGACATTGATGCTGAGCTTGGGATCTCATTGCCTTCAACAGTGATTTTCAACTACTCGAACCTTAACTTGCTGGTTGACCATATTGTCAACGATGTCCTGCAATTGGACACCGGGGTGGCTGAAGTTGAGTATTCAAGTGAGATAGAAATCGAGTCACCAACAGACGAGTTGCAAGATATGGAGCTGGATGACTTAGCGGCACTGCTTGAGCAAGAACTGGAACTGAATTAAGGGACGATGATGGATAAAACAAAGCCAAATAATTATCAGAAGTTAATGGCCAATGCCCTGAATACCATTCAAAAGCAGAAGGCACAAATTAGTACGCTACAAGCGAAAAATGAAGAAAAAATAGCGGTAATAGGTATGGGCTGCCGCTTCCCTGGTGCGAATGATCCTCAGGCATTTTGGCAGCTACTTAAAAATGGCGAATGCCATATTACTGATGTGCCAAGTGAGCGCTGGGATGCTGAGCAATACTTTGATGCGGATCAGGATGCCGATGGAAAGGTGTATACCAATGCCGGTGGGTTTTTAACTGACATCGACCAATTTGACAATGACTTTTTTGGTATTGTGCCTCGAGAAGCGCAGTATATGGATCCACAACACCGCCTGTTATTGGAAGTCTGTTGGCAAGCGCTTGGTAATGCGGGTATTCCGGCCAGTAAGCTTAAAGGCAGCGCCAGTGGGGTATATATAGGTATTATGAATCAGGATAATGGCCAATTTAGTGTCGAAAATCCTGCTTCCATAGATATGTATACCGCTGCTGGCAATGGGATTGGGATTGCCTCTGGGCGTTTATCTCATGCCTTAGGATTACATGGGCCTTCATTATCAGTGGATACAAACTGTTCATCCTCACTTACTAGTATTCATATGGCAGCGCAAGGGCTGCTTAATGGTGAGTGTAATTTGGCACTGGCTGGTGGTGTCAATATGATGCTTACCCCTGCCATGACCATGATTATGTGTAAAGCTAAAGCGCTGTCCCCCTCTGGAGTGTGTAGTACTTTTGATGAAAAGGCAGATGGTTATGTACGCGGTGAAGGTGCTGGAATTGTAGTGCTAAAACGCCTAAGTGATGCGCTTGAAAATAACGACAATATTATTGGTGTCATTCAGGCTTCTGCGATTAATCATGATGGCCGAAGTAGCGCATTACCAGTACCTAACGGTAAAGCGCAGGTTGAGGTGATTCAGGCAGCGTTACAAAAAAGTGCATTAACTCCAGAGCAAGTCTGCTATGTAGAATCTCATGGAACTGGAACGCCACTGGGCGATCCCATAGAAATTGAGGCGATTTCTAAAGCTTACAAACGTGATACGCCAAGTGGCAAAAAGTTACTGGTTGGCTCGGTAAAACCAAATATTGGTCATTTAGAAAGTGCCGCAGGCATCGCTTCTATGATAAAAGTGTTGCTGATGTTTAAGCACCAACAAATTCCAGCTAACGTTAATTTAGATACACCCAATCCGAAGCTAGAATTAGAAAAAACGTCAATCACCTTACCGAAAACACTCGCGGCATGGGATGATGACCCAGTTAAATATGTGGGATTGAGCGCATTTGGATTTTGTGGCTCGAACGCGCACCTGATTGTGTCAGATGAGTTTAATTCATCACAACAGCCTGCGACTGAGCGTGAGCAAAAGGGTAGCGCGATATTGGCGTTATCGGCTAAATCTGAAGTTCAGCTAGCAGCTCGGATTAAGCAATTTCAAGACTATATTACGCAAGGCGCGCTTGACCTTCATTCGGTGTGCTTCTCTGCCAATACTAGCAGTGAGCACTGGCCTATACGGGCGTGCTTTATGGCTAGCAGCACAGCCGACTTACTAGCGCAACTCACAGAGTTTACACCTGCTTTGAATAACCGTGTGGTACAGGGGACAGCAAAGCCTGTGATTAGCTGCACGCTCACCGAGCGCGACCATCACTTTTTACCTGTCTTACACACATGGGCGCTCAACAATAACAAAGCCAAACAAATGTTGAGTAAGGCGAGTGAATACTATCGCGTTCAGGAGCAGCATACATTTGCCCACTGGCCGGAAAAAATAGAATGGACAGATCCGCTGCAATGTTTGTTGGCAAACGCATTGCTATCAGGGCTGTGGTTATCGCATGTGGCTTCGCTTGGCGTTATGCTCAGCGAAATTAACGCAGAGGCGGGTGATCTACCAATGCTGAGTTTGGCGACTCAGCGGTTGCCGTTTAAAGCGTCCCTTGACCTGATGTATGTATCTGCGCGCTTAAGCTGTGGTCAGATAGAAAAAGCCCAAGCGCAGTCAGCCATAGTCAATTGCTTGCAATCTAGCGCAGGGGGCAAAGTGCTTGGTGTGTTACCGAGTATATTCAAATTGGCGAATACCGAGTTAGCAAGGCAACTAATGGAGCATGCCAATGCCACGTTTGAAGCTGGGGAAGATGCGCTGAAGTACCGCACAATGATGTTGTCCAGTGCTATTGAATTTGGCGCGTGGAGTATTGAAGTGTCAGATGCGCAAACATTGCATCATGCGCTGGTAAAAGCGCTACACAGTGCCTATCAATCGGGTGCTGACATAGACTGGCAGAGATATTATCAAGATAGTCGCCATGTGCGCCTTGACACACCGGCTTATCCAATGGAGCTAAAGCATTACCCTTTGCCTAAAGTACAACCGCATTTTCACTCGGATGTGGCGCTGAATAATCCAGATAAATTTTATCAGCTACAATGGCAAACACGCCCAACCGATACCTTGGTTGAACCCGGAGCCGTCGGTAATATACTCATTTTTGCAGATCAACACGGCAAGCTTGCACCTTGGACAAAATGGCTAAGCAGTCAAGGTTACACCTATACCTTAATATTCGATAAGACGATACCAACAGGCTACGGTGATTTGAGTGCGCAAAGTTACCAGGTTATTAGCGACGTGGCTGCACTGGATGAGTCACTTATTCATCGTAATAGTGCGGTAACACGCATCGTATTTGGTTGGGGGCTGGATCTGTGTGGCGAACAGCCAACATCAGACGTATTAACTCGGTTAACGTCTTTATTTGGTCAATTACGTGATATTTGCACACTCAAAGCTGGAGTATCACTGGCAGTTATTACCCAGTTTGCTGCATCTATTGCTGGTACGCAATATCGTTACGATCCTTTACAAGGGGCAATTGCTGGGTTGTGTAAATCCATCGCTCTTGAAGCCCCCTCAGTGTGGCAAAGGCAGGTAGATTGTGATGAATTATCTGATAGCGCAGCGTTGGCTGGCTTATCATCTGCACTGTTTGCCGCAAATAATGAGACCCAGCTTGCGGTTCGTGGCTGTATATCTTATGCCCCTAGAGTGTCTGAGTTGAATGCGCCAACGCTTTCACATTTACGCGTCGCAAAAGACAAAGCGTATGTTGTCACCGGTGGTCTTGGAGCACTTGGCTTGAGTACTGCCAAGTGGCTAGCTGAGCAAGGTGCGCAACATATCATATTACTTGGCAGAAGCACTGAGCAGCAGGCTATTGCGCGAGATGAGAGTGGAAATATTGCCGCAGCACTACAGCGTCTTCGCACGCATGTTACCGTGGCGGACTACATCTCTGTCGATGTTACTAACTACACTGAGCTTGAGTCAGTCTTGTCTGATGTTTCAAACCGATATGGTGCCATTGATGGTGTTTTCCATACTGCAGGTGTTAACCAAGTGACAGCATTCGAGTCGTTGTCAGAGTCTGAGATGTTAAATGTGCTAGCTGCAAAAGTACAAGGTGCTTGGCACTTACACCAACTAGCTTCTCAAGCTCGGTATTTTGTGCTGTTTTCTTCGGTGGCGTCGGTATGGGGATCTGGAGGCATGGCCGCTTATGCCGCGGGTAACAGTTTCTTAGATAGTCTTGCTTATTACCGTAATGCGTTAGCGTTACCGGCTACGTCGATAAACTGGGGGCCATGGGCTGATTCTGGTATGGCAGTCGCCGGAGACAATGCTCAGTTAGCTGAAAAAGTAGGGCTCCAATTAATGTCACACAATGAGGCACTACAAGCAATGGGCAGTGTCATTGAAAATCGAATGCTCAACCCAGTGATTGCAAATATTAATATTTCTAAATTCTTGGATGTCATGGAGTTTCGTCGCCCATTAGCCATTTTTGAGCAGCTTCGAGCTGCTACTGAGCAAACCACAAGCGATGATGGTAAATCGGATTTAATCGCAGCATTACTACAGCCCACAGTGAGTGAGGATGACAAAAAGCAGATGTTGATGGAGTTATTACGACAGTTTGTCTCTGAGTCACTTGGCTCTGGCATTGAAAAAATACAAACCGACACGCCATTGATGAACTTGGGCTTGGACTCACTTACGGCATTTGAGGTCAATACCGGTATCAAAAAGCAGCTCAATCGTGAATTGCCTATTTCAGAAATCTTAAAAGGAGCGTCTATTCAGGAACTTGCTGTATTAATTCTGGAAGACATGAAGCACCAGTCATCGGATCGTCAAGCGCATACCGCTGACGTTGAGCAGTCATCGCTGGTTGAAGGAGAAATTTAATGGCTATCGAAACAATTTTAAGATTTGAAAAAAGTGGTGTAAAACTTTGGCTTGATGGAGACAAGCTTAAATATCGCAGTGCCAGTGGGGCACTGAGCGAACAGGAGCTGGCTGAGCTAAAAGCGCAAAAGGCAGAGTTGGTTGACTTTTTAAGTACAGGCAAACGTGTGTCTGGAATGTCGGCCAATCAGCTGGGTTATTGGGCTGATTTTAAATTGCATCCGCATAGCTCAGCGTACAATCTGATCACTGCGTATAAATTAAGTCACAGTACTTGCCATACAAAGCTACAACACGCATTTAATGCCGTGTTGAAGCACCAAGATGTAATGTCTTCAACATTCCATGAATGTGAGGAAGGATTTTACCAATTACGCAATCCGAATGAAGACTACGAGATAGAACACATTCAGCTACAGGGTGGCTCAGATGAGTTCAACCACAAACTTGAGTGGATTGCTGATCAACCTTTTAACTTATCCTTGGAACGCCCTTTTCGTGCTTATATCGTGTCGCTAAATGACGGTCAAAGCCAGCAATCATGGTTTGTACTTCTCACCCATCATATTGTTACTGAGATTTACTCAATCGCAATTTTGATGGAGCAGCTTGAAGCACTATATCTAAATGCGGCTGATGGGCGTGAACTGACGCTTGCGAAGCCCTATGATATTGCTGATTATGTGCTAAATGAAAAGACCTACTTAGCAAGCCCTCAAGCGGAAAAAGACAAACAGTACTGGCAAACATTAGTAACTGATAGTTTGCCGGTGTTGGAGCTGACACCAAATAAAGTTAGGCCAGCAGTTAAGCAGTATAAAGGGGGGAGGGTCAATGTTGCCTTGCCAGCTGGTCTATCAAGTAGGATTGATGAATTTAGCAAGCGCAAAGGGATCACGCCATTTGTCTTTTTCCAGAGTGTGTACTTTGCACTATTGAATAGGTATACCGGTCAAGATGATATTGTGATAGGTATTTCAAATGCGGGCAGAGAATTAGTAGACAATGATTTTGCGGTCGGCAATTTTGTTAATCCACTGGCAACCCGCGTTCAAGCTTCAGATGAGATTAGTTTTGATGAACTGGCAGAGATTTGTAAACACGCCCTAATCAACGCTTTTGAGCACAAAACATTCCCATTCACTCAGATAGTGAATGAGCTGTATAAATCTCGGGAAGTGAGCCGCTCACCAGTGTTCCAAACCTCTATGACCTTAACGAAGGTCGGCGAGCTGATGAGAAAAAATGGTACGGGGATCTTTGAAGAAATTCATCCGCTATCAGGGCAAAGAGGCTCGTTCGACGATTTAGGCTTGGCTGTCTTTGGCACAAATGAACAATATAAGTTGAGTATGCACTTTGATACGGCGCTATTTGAACAAGCGACGATTGAGTATATGCTGAGCCATCTACAAAATATGATTGAGTCGGTGCTTTGCAACAGCACAGCGCAAATCTCTAAGCTCAACATGCTGGATGACGCTGAACGCGCAAAAATAGTCGCTTGGGGACAAAGCCCTGATCCCGTTTCATTGCCACATGAAATGTCAAACTTGGCACTACTTTTTGAGGCTCAAGCTGCTAAAACACCACAAAGCGCAGCACTTATTGCACAAGACGAAACCCTTAGCTTTGCCGAGTTAAATGAGTCAGCAAACCAAATTGCACACTATCTAAAATCTCAAGGAGTCGCACCTGGAGTTAGGGTTGGTTTTTACGCGCCATCAAGTGTACAAGTGATCACGGTTATATTGGCAATTGCAAAATGTAGTGGTGTTTACGTACCGATTAGTGCTGAAGATGCGATTGAACGAGTAAAAACTATTGTTGAGGGCGCACAGTTAAGTTTGCTGGTCGCGGCAGACACTTTGGCCGAACAATTAGATGTTGAGGCTAAGGTGATAGCACTAAGCCACTTGGCTGAGGTGACAAAAGATTACAGCAAGTCAAATATGCCAATTCATACTTTTGCTGCTGACACCGCATGTATCTTTTATACCTCAGGGTCAACCGGAAATCCAAAAGGAGTGCCAGTCTCTCATCAGGCAATCATTAGTCGTGTTGTTGATGCAAACTACATCGATATTAAGCCAAAAGATAGAGTGGCTCATGTCTCTAGCCTCAGCTTTGACCCTTCTTCGTTTGAGCTGTGGGGCGGACTGCTCAATGGTGCGGCAGTGGTGTGCATCAGTAAAAATGTTCTGCTAAACCCTGAGTTACTGGCATCAACCATTGATTATCATGAAGTGACTATCATTCTGGTGACGACCGCTTTACTTAATCGTTTGGCAGATACGCAGCATTTCCCTCTGGCATCTGTAAAGCAAATTATATTTGGTGGCGAAAAAGTCAATATGGCAGCTGTAGCAAGGGCTTTAGAAAGCCGCTTTAGTGGCAAACTGATCCATGGCTATGGTCCGACAGAGTGCACCACGGTTGCAACTTATCATATCGTGTCTGAAAAAGATTTGAGTGCAACAACGATCCCAATCGGCAAAGCGGTTAGTGGCACACAAATGTATGTTGTTGATAAGCACGGAGAGATGTCTGGTATAGGTGTTGGTGGTGAACTCTTCCTAGGTGGAGTAGGGCTATCGCAAGGCTATATAAACAACAAAGCACTGTCAGAGGCTAAGTTCCGTGTATTACCTCATTTGGCAAATGGTCAAACTTTATATGCAACGGGAGACTTTGTTCGATACAACAATGTTGGTGAAATAGAGTTTATCGGTCGTCGCGATGACATGGTCAAAATCAATGGCTTCACAATTGAGTTGGGTGAAGTGACAGCGGCGATACATCAGTGTCCAGGGGTGAGAGAGGTATTCGTTCATGTGCACACTACAGACAACGGCGATAAACGCCTAGTAGCTTACTGTACAAGTGATAATGCACTAACAACAGATTATCAGTTGCGACAAGACATCGTTGTGTTACTTAAAAGTCGTCTATCTCCGGCTATGCTGCCAAAGCAGGTAATACAACTACCTGAAATGCCATTAAATAAAAATGGCAAAATTGATACCAAGAGGTTGCCTGTTGTCTCGATGGAAGCAGAGGAAGCTCGACAAAACAGAGCATTAAACACACTTGAGCAAAGCATCTTTGATATTTGGACAACAGTGCTAGGGCAGGTTCAGCTGAGTGCTGCCGAGAGTTTATGGAATCAAGGCGCTAACTCACTTAATGCGGTAAAAGCTGCCAATATGATTTCCGCTTTGGTGAACAAACCAATTAATGTTGTGGACTTGCTACGCTACGATACCATCATAGACATTGCTGAGTTTATTCAATCTAATGAAGAAAATGGCGCTGAATCACCTCTCGTGTGTTTGAATAAGCACGCTTCAGACTTACCACCAGTGGTACTCATCCACCCTGTTGGTGGGAGTATTTTAAGTTATGTTCCACTAGCTCAACTATTGTCCTCAGATCGTGCAATCTACGCTATTGCTTCGGATTTAAAGCACTACGAGAAAAATCCGACAGACTCACTCAGCGACTTAGCTCGCTCGTATTTAGCGCTTCTCAATCAACATATTGGTGCCCAGCAATATGTTGTAGCTGGTTGGTCACTAGGTGGTACTGTGGCAGTGGAAATGGCAGCACTTGGTGATGAGTTTGATGTGAAAATAGATAAAACTATTTTAATTGATAGTCGAAACCCTGTGTTTGAACAGCATAATATCGAGATTTATCGCGACCCAGAGTGGCTACTGTACTTTTTTGCTCGCGAACTGGACATTGTAATTGAGCAGCACGAAGTAACTCAGTATATCAGCGGTGCTAAGTTTGAGGATTTGCCCAGAAGCCTATTACAACTAGCGAAAGATAAGGGGCATATGTTTCAGCATATTCCTGAGTCAATAGTGCAAGAGCGCTTTGATATTTTTGCAAAAAATCTACAGCTTTTTGCCACTCATAAGCCGTCACGCTACCACGGTAACGTCGACCTACTTATGGCTGAAGAGGGAAGTGTGTTGAGCCTAACGGTACCGCTTGAGGCTCATTGGAAAGAGTGTGTATCCAAGGTTCAATGCGCACATATTCCTGGCAATCATTTCTCTTTAATACAGCCACCTAATATCGTGGTATTAGTGAAAAAGCTTAAGGAGTTATTGAGCCATGGGTCTTAATAAGACCCTTTTGGTGGCAAGCAATCGATACCTTATTTGTTAGAAAAATAAGATAAGGCATATCATCTGTATCCAGTATTTAAGGAAAAAACAATGAAAGTGGAAAGTTATAAGATAATAAAAAAGCGGCTGAATGATGAAGGGGCATTTAAAATATCCAACAAAGTTGGTTTGATCACTGTCCTTGTCGAAGCGGTTTTTATTGCCGCTGTGCTGTGGGGACTGACAAAGGTTGAAGCGTTTTCGTTTGGCTTTTTTGTGCTGCAGCTATTACTCGGTTGGCTAATGTTTAGATCTTCGGTGCTTATTCATGAGTTTGGACATCGCACCGTGTTTACAAACAAACGTGTAAATGACTTTTTTGGTTTTGCTGTCAGTCCATTGGCCTTAATCCCATATACGTCGTGGGTGCATATTCATCAGGGCCATCATCGTTGGACTGGGTTTGCGGATAAAGATCCATCGTCAACTCAGTTGCGAAAAATTAAGAGTGTTTCAGCCGTTACATTACAGATGTTTAATGTGGTGTGGCGTCTATGGTTGCCGTTTCCTACTATTCAGTTCTTCTTTGCGGTTCTGTGGCTTAATCCATTGGTAGAATTTATGAACAAAAATTACAAACTGGCACTGAAGGCACTGTTTTCAGTCATCGTGATGCTAACACCTCACGTATTGGTGTGCATGTATGTTGGTGTTCAGACTTATTTTACTTTCATTACGATTGCGGCGCTAATCCACTTTTTCTTTTATGAAGCTGTAACTGCACCACCACATTCCGGTTTATATGTGCATAGTATGGCGACGCGAACTAAGCCGCTACGTGTATATGAACAGGATTCTGTTTCTCGCTCAAGTTCGATGAAACCCGGTTGGTTATCTTTGTATTCGATGTTCAATTTTAATTTACATGTCGAGCATCACTTATACCCATCTGTGCCATTTTATCGGTTATCAAAAGTGAGACAGCGTATTTTACAAGAGGACGATTCTGAGTATGTGGATGTACCTATGCTTGGGTTTATGGCTAAACTCAGGAAAAAGCATCCAGCAAGGACATTTATCGATACGCTCCCTCCTTTTAAAGAGGAAGATGCAAGGTAGGTAAAAGTAACAGAGTTCACTGATATTGTAGCGCATGGTACAGGCCATGCGCTATGTTGTGATAAGTGATTAAGTTTGACCCAATGAGTTTGTTTAATCTTCACCTCGTCCTTTGATTAACTAACTTCTTATCCAGCGTTCAGGTTAGTTAGCTTATTCTTCGACTAAAGAATAATTGCCAAATCGCCTAGCTCCGTGACTTGAAGTTTGACGCTTTTCAACTAATCTAAATCCACGTTAAAGTCGTATTAATTTCATAATTCCACTCGCATACTCAGTACGATTAATGTTAAAATCAGAGAAATATGTGAGGACTTTTATCACGACGCTGCTTTTTTGTTCGCGTTGAGCGGTGTTTTAAGGGGCTTTTGAGAACCCTAACCGGACTCATAACTTTCTGCTCTTTATATACCCAAAACTTAGTACAAACGAGGTGGCGCAGTGATGACTAAAGATATTTTCAGTTTCTTTCCGTTAATGTAATGCAAGTGCGTATGATCAACATAAAAAAAAGGTCTGGATTTACCAATAGAGGGCGCACCTCAGCAAGTTATTCATGATGGCTCTGCCGTCAAACGAGTGGCTGTGCTAGGTGAAGAGTTCATTGGTATGCGTCCTACCATGCAAATTCGTGTGGATGACCAAGTCAAAAAAGGCCAAGTTCTTTTTGAAGACAAAAAGAACCCAGGCGTCAAGTTTACTGCGCCAGCTTCTGGTGTAGTTAAAGAAATCAACCGTGGTGCTAAGCGTGTTCTTCAATCAGTTGTTATTGAAGTTCAAGGCGACGAGCAAATCACTTTTGAGAAGTTCTCAGCTGCTGAATTAAGCAACTTAGACTCTGAAAAAGTGAAGGAAGTGCTAATCGAGTCTGGTCAATGGCCAGCACTTAGAGCGCGTCCATTCAGCCGTGTCGCTGTGCCGAGTGCAACACCTAGCTCGATCTTTGTGACAGCGACAGATACTAACCCGTTAGCAGCAGATCCTGCTGTTATTATCGCTGAAAACGTGGAAGCGTTTGAAGCCGGTCTAGCGGTAGTGTCTCGTCTGACTGAAGGCAAAGTATTTGTGTGTAAGAAAGCCGGTGCCAACGTGCCAAGCTCTTCTATCTCACAAGTAGAAGTTCACGAGTTTTCAGGTGCTCACCCAGCAGGTAACGTGGGTACTCACATTCACTTCTTAGATTCTGTAGGCGCAAACAAGCAAGTTTGGCATCTTGGTTACCAAGACGTCATCGCGTTTGGTAAGTTGTTCCTGACAGGTGAAATCTATACAGATAGAGTGGTTGCGCTGGCAGGACCTCGTGTTAAAAATCCTCGCTTAGTAAAAACTCAAATTGGTGCGTCGCTAACAGATTTAGTTGCAGGCGAGCTTGAAGACGGTGATAACCGAGTCATTTCTGGCTCTGTGTTAGCTGGTAAAACAGCAATCGGCCCTCATGCTTACCTTGGCCGCTATCATAACCAAGTATCGGTACTACTTGAAGGTCGTGAAAAGGAACTATTTGGCTGGATTGCTCCAGGCAGTAACAAGTTCTCTGTAACACGTACTTTTATCGCGCATTTGGCGCCTAGCCGTTTGTTTAAAATGACAACGTCTACAGGTGGCTCTAAGCGTGCGATGGTACCAATCGGTAACTATGAGCGTATTATGCCACTCGATATTTTGCCAACACTATTGCTACGTGACTTGGTTGCACGTGATTTAGATGGCGCGATTGCATTAGGTGCATTAGAGCTAGATGAAGAAGATTTAGCGCTATGTACATTTGTATGTCCGGGCAAATATGAGTACGGTTCAATCCTGCGTGATTGCCTTACTACTATCGAGAAGGAAGGTTAAAAATGGCCTTAAAGAAATTTTTAGAAGACATTGAACCTCACTTTGAACCTGGTGGTAAACACGAAAAGTGGTATGCCCTGTATGAAGCGGTGGCAACAATTTTCTATACGCCAGGTTACGTAAACAAAGGCGGAACTCACGTCCGTGATAACATCGACCTAAAACGTATTATGATTTTAGTGTGGATGGCGACATTCCCAGCGATGTTCTTTGGTATGTTTAACATCGGTCACCAAGCAGCAGTAGCGCTAGGTAACGGTTTTGAACTTGCAAATACATGGCAGGTTACTATTTTCCAATCACTTGGCGGTGTACTCACTGCTGATGCAGGTTGGGGTGCCAAGATGTTTTATGGTGCATGTTTCTTCTTACCCATATATGGTACTGTCTTTGCTGTCGGTGCTTTTTGGGAGATCCTATTTGCATCGGTTCGTAAGCACGAAGTTAACGAAGGTTTCTTCGTTACATCTGTTTTATTTGCACTTATCCTGCCAGCTACGATTCCGTTGTGGCAAGCTGCACTAGGTATTACATTTGGTGTTGTAGTTGCAAAAGAAATCTTTGGTGGCACGGGTCGTAACTTCTTAAACCCAGCGCTTGCAGGTCGTGCTTTCTTGTTCTTTGCATATCCAGCAGACATTTCAGGTGACACTGTATGGACAGCAGTTGATTCGTTCTCTGGCGCAACATACTTAGGTCAAGCAGTAGCAGGTTCGCTAGATTACAGTAACATGGAACTTTGGTGGAATGCGTTTTATGGCTTCATTCAAGGTTCAATGGGGGAGACATCTACACTTGCAATTATGATCGGTGGTTTGTTCTTGATCTATGTTCGTATCGCGTCATGGCGTATCGTTCTGGGCACATTCATCGGTATGGTTGTGATGTCATTCCTTCTTAATGCGATTGGTTCTGAAACTAACGCTGCATTTGCAATGCCTTGGCATTGGCACCTTGTACTTGGTGGTTTTGCATTTGGTATGTTCTTTATGGCAACAGACCCAGTATCTGCGTCATTTACAGACAAAGGTAAGTGGTTATACGGTGCACTTATTGGTGTAATGGTTGTACTTATCCGTGTTGTTAACCCTGCATACCCAGAAGGCATGATGTTAGCTATTCTATTCGCTAACTTATTTGCGCCTCTGTTCGACCACTTCGTAGTTCAATCTAATGTGAAGAGGAGATTGGCACGTGTCAACTAATAATGAATCAATGGGCAAAACGCTCGGCGTAGTTGTTGGCTTATGTCTAGTGTGTGCAATCGTTGTATCTTTTGCTTCTGTACAGCTTCGCCCTATGCAGCAAGCTAACAAAAACGAAGATATTCAGCGCAACATACTTGCTGTTGCAGGTTTTGACAAAGTGAAAGATGTTTCTGAAGTATTTAATCAGAACATCGAAGCACGTGTTGTTAACCTTGAAAGCGGTGAGTTTGTTGAAGACGTACAACCTGAGTCTTTCGACTTTGAAGCGACCAAGTTTGACGCTAAGCGTAGCTACAAGCTGTCTAAAGAAGAAGACGTTGCAGGTATTCAGCGTATTACCTATAACTCACCAGTTTACTTTGCAAAAGACGACCAAGGTCAGCTATCTACCATTATTCTTCCAATTCAAGGCTACGGTCTGTGGGGAATTATGTATGGTTTCTTAGCTTTAGAACCGAATGGCGAGACAATCAAGTCTATTAACTTCTACAAGCACATGGAAACTCCAGGCCTAGGTGCGGAAATCCAAAATCCTAAGTGGACAGCACTTTGGGATGATAAAGAGCTTCCTATCGATGTAGTGAAAGGTAGTGCTGGCGGTAATGAGCACAAGATAGATGGTTTATCTGGTGCGACACTAACGTCGAACGGTGTTGATAATACTGTTGATTTTTGGACGAGCGACAAAGCGTTTGGTCCATTCCTTGCGAAAGTACGTAATGGAGCATTGAACTAATGGCTAATGCAAAAGAAATGAAGGAAGTCTTGTTTGGTCCTGTTTTTGCAAACAACCCGATTGCTCTGCAAGTTTTGGGTATTTGTTCTGCACTAGCAGTTACATCAAGCCTTAAAAATGCGCTTATCATGTCAATTGCATTGACATTAGTTTGTGCATTCTCAAGTTTATTCATCTCGATGATCCGTAATCACATTCCTTCGAGTGTGCGTATCATTGTACAAATGACGATCATTGCATCGCTAGTAATTGTAGTAGACCAAGTACTACAAGCGGTTGTGTATACCACAGCAAAAGAGCTATCGACCTTCATCGGCCTTATCATTACTAACTGTATCGTAATGGGTCGTGCAGAAGCTTATGCAATGAAGTCACCTCCGGCTATGTCATTCCTTGACGGTATCGGTAATGGTTTAGGCTACTCTGTTGTACTATTAACTGTAGGCTTCATTCGTGAACTATTTGGTTCTGGTACGTTATTCGGTGTAGAAATCCTACCACTTATCTCTGAAGGTGGTTGGTACCAGCCTATGGGTCTACTAGTTATGCCATTCAGCTCATTCTTCATCGTAGGTGCTTTCATTTGGGCACTACGTACTTGGAAGAAAGAGCAAGTAGAAGCAAAGGCATAAGGGGAGAGAGATGGAACAATATATCAACTTATTCATAAAAGCGGTTTTCATTGAAAACTTAGCTTTATCTTTCTTCTTAGGTATGTGTACTTTCTTGGCGGTATCTAAGAAAGTAACGACGTCACTAGGCTTAGGCATCGCGGTAATCGTTGTACTTGGTATTTCAGTACCAGTGAACAACTTAGTTTATCACGCTGTACTAGCACCAGGCGCTCTTGAATGGTTAGGCTTCCCTGAGGTAGACCTAAGCTTCTTACGCTTCTTGACGTTCATCGGTGTTATCGCAGCACTTGTTCAAATTCTAGAAATGACTCTGGACAAGTTTTTCCCTGCACTATACAACGCGCTTGGTATCTTCTTACCATTGATCACAGTAAACTGCGCGATTTTCGGTGCAGTATCATTCATGGTTGAACGTAACCTAAACTTTGGTGAATCAGTAGTTTATGGTCTAGGTTCTGGTGTGGGTTGGGCGCTTGCTATCGTGTTGTTAGCGGGTATTCGTGAGAAAATGAAATACGCGGATGTACCAGATGGTTTACGTGGCTTAGGTATTACCTTTGTTACTGTAGGTCTGATGGGCTTTGGCTTCATGTCATTCTCTGGTATTTCACTGTAAGGGTAGCGAGGAAACTATACGATGGAAACTATTGTATTAGGCGTAAGCATGTTCATCGCTATCGTTGTGATGTTGGTGCTTATCATCATTGCAGCGAAGTCTAAGCTTGTAGCAAGCGGTGACGTGACAATTGATATAAACGGCGATCCTGAAAAAGCGATTAAAACCCCAGCGGGCGGTAAGCTTCTAGGTGCGCTTGCAAACGCGGGGATTTTCGTATCATCTGCATGTGGTGGCGGTGGCTCATGTGGCCAATGTCGAGTACACATTAAAGAAGGTGGTGGCGATATCCTACCTACCGAGCTTGACCATATTTCTAAAGGTGAAGCGCGTGAAGGTTGCCGATTAGCGTGTCAGGTTAATGTTAAAACTGACATGGAAATCGAAGTTGAAGACTCAATCTTCGGTGTTAAAAAGTGGGAATGTACTGTTATCTCTAATGATAACAAAGCAACTTTCATCAAGGAGCTAAAGCTAGCTATTCCTGAAGGTGAAGTTGTACCTTTCCGTGCGGGTGGTTATATCCAAATTGAAGCCCCTGCTCACCACGTTAAATATGCAGACTACGATATTCCAGAAGAATACCGTTCAGATTGGGAGCGTTTTGGCTTTTTCAATCTAGAGTCTAAAGTTGACGAAGAAACGATCCGTGCATACTCAATGGCAAACTACCCAGAAGAGTTTGGTATTATTATGCTTAACGTGCGTATCGCTACTCCGCCACCAAATAACCTTACGCTACCATGTGGTAAAATGTCTTCGTACATTTGGTCACTTAAAGAAGGTGATAAGGTTATGATTTCTGGCCCATTCGGTGAGTTCTTTGCAAAAGAAACTGATGCAGAAATGGTATTCGTAGGTGGTGGTGCTGGTATGGCGCCAATGCGTTCACATATCTTCGACCAGCTTAAGCGTATCAACTCTAAGCGTAAGATTTCTTTCTGGTACGGTGCGCGCTCTAAGCGTGAAATGTTCTATGTAGAAGACTTTGACGGCTTAGCTGCTGACAACGACAACTTTGAATGGCATGTAGCACTTTCAGATCCTCAACCAGAGGATAACTGGGACGGCTATACAGGCTTCATCCACAATGTACTTCTTGAAAACTACTTGAAAGATCATGAAGCACCAGAAGATTGTGAGTTCTATATGTGTGGTCCTCCGATGATGAATGCGGCGGTTATCAACATGCTTAAAGACTTAGGTGTTGAAGACGAGAACATCCTACTTGATGACTTCGGTGGTTAATTAGGTTTTAGTCTGATAATGAACTTAAGATAAAATATAAGCCCTCAAACAACCTATTTTGTTTGAGGGCTTTTTTATTAAACTCAGGGAATTGTGATGAAGATAAGTGGTAATTTAATCTCTAAAATTTTTATAGTTTCGTTTTTTTTCTTTTTTCTAAGCGCCTGCCAAGAAAAACAGCAACCGCCAACTGAAATCGTGTTATCGGGTAAAACAATGGGAACTACCTATAATATCAAGGTATTTCCGGGCCAAAACAGCCTTTCTCAAGCACAGCTGCACGATGAGGTAGAGCAAGCGCTAAAAGCGGTAAATCAGTCTATGTCGACTTATATTCCTGACTCTGAGATAAATCAATTTAATGCGTTACCAGCTAATACTGTGATGCCAATTAGCGAAGACTTCCGCACTGTGATCGAAGAATCAATTCGGTTAGGACAATCCACGGAAACATTAGATGTAACTATGGGGCCCTTGATTGACTTATGGGGATTTGGGCCCGATAAAAGGCCAACTAAACGTCCATCACAGCTGGCACTTGATGATATGCGCTCACGCATTGGTATAGATAAGCTTGCCCTTACCGATGCTGGGTTAGCAAAGATTATCCCTGGACTAGAGCTATCTTTTTCTGCCACGGCTAAGGGTTATGGTATTGATAAAGTCGCGACAGTCATTGAAAGTCACGATATTCACGATTATATGGTGGAAATTGGTGGAGAGCTGCGTGTATCAGGTAAGAAGCCGGACGGTAATTGGCGTATTGCGATAGAAAAGCCAGATGCGCCTGTTGGTCAACGTCAAATTCATCGTGTAATCGAACCTGGCAAAAATGGTATTGCGACCTCGGGAGATTATCGTATTTTTTATGAAATGGATGGCGAAACTTTCACTCACTTAATTGATCCTATGACTGGTCGCCCTGTAAAGCATGAGCTGGTATCGGTGACAGTGCTACATCCTTCTGCAATGGTTGCTGATGGTCTCGCGACAGCGTTAACGGTGATGGGAACTGAGCGTGCGAAAGCTTATGCTCAGCAACATCAGTTGCCTGTTTATCTTATGTATAAGAGTGCAGAGGGGATAAAGACGTATGCAAGTGACGAGTTCAAACCTTACCTGAACTAATACCAATTTGACTTAATACTTGCTCAATTTGAAGGAGTAAATCTGACGCTAACAGCTTTTAAAATTTTTT
>NZ_RCSQ01000006.1:0-33404 GCF_004103255.1 Pseudoalteromonas sp. PS5 | reverse complement strand
ATCTAGGAGGGGTTCCCGAGCGGCCAAAGGGATCAGACTGTAAATCTGACGGCTCTGCCTTCGCTGGTTCGAATCCAGCTCCCTCCACCATTGACAAATTGTAACGCTTTAAAAATATGGAGGGGTTCCCGAGCGGCCAAAGGGATCAGACTGTAAATCTGACGGCTCTGCCTTCGCTGGTTCGAATCCAGCTCCCTCCACCATTTTTCAAAGCATATCTCCATCTAGGAGGGGTTCCCGAGCGGCCAAAGGGATCAGACTGTAAATCTGACGGCTCTGCCTTCGCTGGTTCGAATCCAGCTCCCTCCACCATCCATTCAAAAAAGCCTTAGCAAAATTAAGAATATATTGCATAACTTCAGAACGAAGTAAGAGCAATTGTACTGAAATACATCCCAGCACCAAAAACTAGATGCGTAGCTAACGTTTTTACTCTCGCTTTTTGTGGGTTAGGTAATTTAGATGCCGCGATCCCCATTCCAAAGCATGGCTGCATAATGAAATAGGGAAAAACAGTTGTTAACGCACCAAAAGCCAGAACAGACCAAAGGTCTGGATTATAAACCCAAGCCTTTCCTTGATATACAAGAAATAAAAATACAAAAACCACCCCAGTTACATAATGAACCAACCATCCCAGTATGGTTTCTCTTGCAATAGGCGCACTTCGAGCAATTCCATTATGGCTCACTTTTCCTTTTAAAAAGTGCCCAACCCATCGACCGAGCAAGGCATAGTCCAATCGCGCAATCGCAAATATTCGCATTAACAGAGCACCGTATATGTCCATAACAATTGTAGCGCCAATGCCAATAACGGATGCGAGTAACAAAATTTCTAACTTTTCCACGTTTTCACTCCTTATTTTGATCTTTCCACGCTATCCTACAAGTTAAAGCTAACTTTAAGTCAAGGTAATTGATGGATATCAGTGCGGTTGTAAAAGAGTCAGGGCTACCTGCGTCTACACTTAGGTATTATGAAGAAAAAGGCTTGATCCGCTCTATTGGACGGCAAGGTTTAAAACGTGTTTTTGCACCTTCAACTGTTGAGCGTCTAGCATTAATCACCTTAGCCCGTAATGCAGGCTTCTCGTTAGATGAAATCGCAACAATGTTTACGCCACAAGGCGACATCGATATAGACCGCGTAAAGTTACAAAAGAAAGCAGAAGAGCTGGATAATACCATCAAGCATTTAAGCGCTGTTAGGGATGGACTTTACCACGCAGCAAAGTGTCCAGCTCCCAGTCACTTCGAGTGCCCGACATTCAAAAAGCTATTAGCAAGAGCCGGAAAAGTTAGACCAAAAAGACGAGATTGATATGAACAAGTTAATTTTCAATCATTAATGCTCTGCCATGCTCCTTAAGGTATTTACGTGCATCTTGGTACTTTTCACCGTAGTGGATATTTACCAAACTCCAGAACGAGGAGTTATGCGCCATGACATGATAGTGACACAGTTCATGTACCACGACATATTCAATGACCCATTTGGGTGCACCAACCAATAAGGTATTAAATGCAATTACTCCTTTTGAGGAAAAGCTTCCCCAACGGCTTTTGTATAGTCTTATTTTTAAAGTATCAAATTGAGCATTAATATCAGGTTGGTACTTAGCGATAGCCATATCGAGATAGTCACTTAATGTCATTTCCAATAACTTTAAAAGCTCACCCCAACTATCTTTGCTCTCATCTAAATTCAATGTCTTTTTATCAAAGTCGATAAATGAAAGCGCCTGCGCTTGTTTGATGATCGTAAACTTATCACCAAATATTGCTATTTTGTTCGTAGTAAGAGGCCTATTCTTTGTATGCTCAACGCCCTGCGCCAATTTTGATGCAATCCAATCTGATTTACTGTTTACCCAGCTATAAAGCCATTGTTCACATATGTGCTCTGGTGCATAAACTGTGACCTTACCTGACTTTATTTTTATGGCCACGGTCTTACGTTTTCGGCTTTTTTTTAACAGATATTGCAAGAAATTAGACTCTCTGCTGTTGAAAGTGCGTAGTATAGTATGAGTTAATCATTAAAGTCATTTCACTAACCTAATTGACACAACAACGCTTCGCTTGTTCAGCTCTTATGGTTATCTATAAATTTCTAACACACTAGAAATTGGAAAGATTTTTAGTCAAATCACCGTAAATATTATTTTTTGCTGCTACGCTTAGTGAAAAGGTACTTTAGATTAGGCAACCAATGGCTGAAAAACCTACTTGCCAATATGTGTCACCTGAGGGAAAGAAGTGCAGTGAAATAGATATGGGCTCAGGTTACTGCTTTTGGCATGATAATAAGTTTGATAAAAGCGGCTTAGAGCTGAGTCAAAAGCTTGAGCGTTATGCAAAGCGTGGCGGACTGCTGCAAGGCTTGGAACTGAAGCGAGCAAATTTAGAAGGACTCAACTTAGTAAACTTCGAACATCATCACGGCTATGATTTATCTTACAGCAACTTTTACCGAGCCAACTTAAAAGGTGCTCACCTTTTCAACAACACCATGAAGAATGCTTCCCTCATGAAAGCTGATCTTAGAGAAGCAAGTCTCCACTGCTGCAACTTAGAGAACACGAACCTGCTGGGCGTAAAACTAGAAAATACACGCATAGATAATATGGAGCTTGGAGAGCAATTATTACAAGAACAGCAAGCGTTAGAAGCCCGCAAAAACCGATTAACAGAGGAGGCTGAAGATTTGTTTTTACAGTCTGAAGAAATCTATCGCTTGCTGCGCAAAGGTGCCGAAAACCAAGGGCTTTTTGAGATGGTTGGGCGCTTTACGTATAAAGAGCTACGTATGCGCCATGCGCAATATCCTAGATATTCAAAGCGTCACCTAATATCTAGTTTCGTTGATCTATTGTGTGGCTATGGTGAAAAGCCAGAGAACGTTATCCGCTTTAGCCTTGGGATGATAATTACCTGTGCGTTTTGTTATTTCTTGTTCGGTGTTTCTTTCCAAGATCAAATCATGCAGTTAAATTTAACCAACAGTTTATCAGATAATGTCACAGCACTACTCAATAGTTTTTATTTCAGCGTCGTCACTTTTACTACATTAGGCTATGGCGATATCACTCCTGTGGGAATTTCTAGGCTGATCGCGGCAATCGAGGCATTTACTGGAAGCTTTTCACTTGCGTTATTTGTGGTGGTCTTTGTTAAAAAAATGACCAGATAGGTGGCCTTTACGACCCCATTGGTTTAATAGTATGCCAGCCAATACAATGATTAGCTGGTTATGATATATAGCTAATGGGATTAGAGGCTACTGCCGCTTAAGCGCTTAGCTAGCGAGTGATTTCTGATTGAAGCTGCGCTAGGAAATCTAACATGTATTGAGTCCGACGCTCTGCTTCTTGATATGCAGATTTTGTATGCATATTATCTTTGATGTGTAACAGCTTAATGAAAAAGTGATCTAAGGTGTACTTGCTGTCATCCGCCACTCTTTGTGTACAAAACGGATCATCAATATGATAAAGATTTCTAGCGATTGCACCACCCACTTTCATACAGCGGCTAATACCGATAGCACCCAGTGCATCCATACGATCAGCATCTTGAACCACTTTTGCTTCGAGTGTTGTGGGCGCAACGCCCGCGCTAAAACTATGCGCGACAATTGCATGATGAATTGCGTCGAGTTTAGATGGATCATAATTCAATGAGGTCAAAAACTGTATCGCCTTGTCCGCCGCCAGCTTTGAGGCAAGCGGTCTATCAGGATGATTTTTTGCAACTGCGACACAATCATGCAACCAAGCTGCTGGGATCACTACAGCAGGATCGGCTTTTTCACCGTCACAAATTAATTTAGCCACGTGCACTACACGCTTGATATGGGAGAGATCGTGCGCTGTATCTGCACAAGGCGTTGTCAGCATGAACGCTTCACATGCTTGTTCTAATTCTGGTATTTTCAGTGTCATTAAGCTCAACTTTTATCTACTTTCTATCAAAACGGTTTTGCTTTACAAGCCTTATATTTGATTTGACTCATGAAGTATAATCATACGCTATATCAATTTGCTAAGTACAAGCATTCAATTAGGTGAGTGGTGATTACTCATTGTATGTTGCCACACCCTTCTCTAAAATGGCAGGTATCAAGAAAGATTAGAGAAAATTTATGACTTGCGCGTTATACCTGCAACCTGGCAGAGAAAAATCCTTGAACAGAAAGCACCCTTGGGTTTTTTCTAAAGCTATTAAAAAAGTCAAAGGTAAGCCAGCACTTGGCGATATCGTCAAAATTTACAGCAGTGATGGTAAATACCTTGCAACTGCAGCTTACAGCCCTGATTCACAGATCAGAGCCAGAGTTTGGACTTTTGATGAATCACAAAATATTGACCAAACCTTCTTTGAGCAAAAACTTTCTCGAGCGCTAGACGCGCGCAAGTACGTCATCGATGAAGGTGAGTTAACTGGATTTCGTCTATGTGCAGCAGAATCAGATAGCCTTCCTGGAGTAACAATTGACAAATTTGATAACTACTTGGTTTGTCAATTACTCAGTGCTGGTGCAGAACGTCACAAAGGCGAAATTGTCATGGCGCTTAAGTCATTGTTCCCTGAATGCCATGTCTATGAGCGCTCTGATGTAGATGTACGCAAAAAAGAGGGCTTAGACAAAATCACCGGGCCCCTTCTAGGGGATGCGCCCAAAAACCCAGTTATCATCAATGAAAATGGCCTAAAAATTGAAGTCGATATTATTTCTGGGCACAAAACTGGGTTTTATTTAGACCAGCGAGATAGTAGAGCAGCCCTTGAGCGATTTGTTAAAGACAAAGAAGTGCTAAATTGCTTTTGCTACACGGGCACTTTTGGCCTGTATGCGCTACGTGGTGGCTGTGCTAAGGTCATTAACGTCGATGTATCACAACCAGCGCTTGACACCGCAAAACGAAATGTCGAACACAACGCGTTAGATATTTCACGGGCAGAGTTTGTTAAACAAGATGTGTTCAAATTGCTACGACAATATCGAGATGAAGGCCGTCAATTTGATACCATCGTAATGGATCCACCCAAATTTGCAGAGAGCAAAGCACAACTTACTGGAGCATGTCGTGGTTATAAAGATATCAATATGATTGCGATGCAAATTCTAAAGCCAGGCGGGACTTTGTTAACATTTTCGTGCTCGGGCTTAATGGAACAAAACCTGTTTCAAAAAGTCGTTGCAGATGCCGCTTTGGATGCAGGAAGAGAGTTACTTATCATGGAGCGTTTAAACCAAGCAGCTGATCACCCTATTGCAGGTAACTATCCCGAGGGCTTTTATCTAAAAGGACTGATTTGTAAAGTCTACTAGAAATAGTATTAAGCCAACCAGAGTAAGTAAAAAGCAGTGACTCGGTGATAAAAAACACCAATTGCTACAGTACTTACTCTGGTCAATACCAGACCCAGTTGCTCCTTCAAATTTGTTTTTGCAGCGGTTTGATTGGTATTTATAGAAGGCAGCACTTGCGTAGTATTGTTATGCTCGATAAAGACTCTGTGCTCCCGCAAAAAATCACCTTACCCCACATCCTTGTGGGCCAACAAGCCCTAATATATACCTACAACTATGCGGCATAAAAAGCGCAATGCGCTTTGTGGCTTCAAGGTATCACGCCAACAGATCCTGTTGCGATGATAGTTGATATTCGCTATATCCATTACAATTGAACGCATAGTCTGAACTACCAAAACGACGTAAATAATCAAGTCTCGCCTTAGCTTCATGTAAAGTAGGTAGCGTATCATTGTCTAAGCGCCAAACAACGTAATGTTCTGGATCTGAGCCATCTAAAAAGACGGTTGAACGGCTAAACACCTTTTGGCAAAGAGAGTGAGACATAAATTCCCTCAAGGCTCTTTCTGAGCGCCAGACAGCCAAAGTAACAAGCACATCAGTACAACCAAATAAATCTGTCGCTGCCACAGACTCGCAACCTTCACCCATATGCCACACAAAACCCGGACTACTCTCTGCCAGTGAGTTGAGCTGCTTAAGGCTATTCCTATCTAGTTTACGCAACGCGCCATTTGTTGGACTCTTAGTTGTAAATATACTAAAAAAAGCAAGTCGCATCGGAGATCCTTGTGTTATATCAACTATTTATGACGTTAACTGCAACGCTCATTACATCATCGATGTTAACACTAAGTTCACTCAGAGTAAAAACTGTTAAATTTAGATTTTTTCACCTCTTAAACCGTCGGTAACGGTTGCATATTAATGTATTGTACGATCCTTGGCATGGTGGCTTTGTTCGGGCTGCCGCCATGGGGCAAAAAATGATGCCAAATTACCAAGTCACCTGCATTAGCAGCAATTGCTTGAGAGCCTTGTTGGTGAAAATAATCTGGACGAGGTTGATTGGGATCAAATGGCATATCATCGAGCCAATTGGCAAGTCTATGATGAAACCCTGGTACAACCGTAGTGGCACCTTGGTCTTGAGATGTATCTGATAAGTACAAAATACCCTGGGTGCCAAAAGAGAGCGGCTGAGAAAAATCGAGATCCCAATGAAGGTCAGTCCCCTGATAAACATCATTTACTGTTTCAGGTGGGTTAAAACCGCATCTATCAGCAGATACTTGTAAACGTTCAGTTTGCCATAATTGACTAAAAGCTTTATGTATTCTTACCGCGTTTCTGTTTTCTTCTAGAGCACTATGCTGTACTAAGTGCACCATCGTTTTACTGATCTTGTCACCATCCAAGTTATACCAAGTATCGGGATTATTTATATCAACTTCTAAAAAATCGCAAATCACGCTTAAGGCACGCTGGCAGTTTGATGGACTAATCGCATTTTTGACGACAACATAGCCGTTTGTATTCCAGCATGCTAGATCGTCGGCAGACAATACATCAGCCATCTGTTTTACCGTATTTAGTTTATTATGGTAACTTTGCGGACACGAAGCTCCACACGTAATATGCTGTAGTAATTCGACTTTTTCCGTAGTTTGTGGTGCTAATTTTATAATCGCTTCGACAAACTGTGTATAGCTATGCGCATACTGATACTTTAACTTATGTGCTTGATCCTGACTAATACCTATGATGTCAAAAACGGTTTTAGCAAGCGCAAAATCAACTGGCACAAAACGCTGCTCTTTGTTCATAACTTGGCAATTTGCTTCGCTCCATATCCTGTCTAAAATTGGCAACCGATACAGCTTCTGATTTGGTGTGGATTCTCGCATTACAACAACTACATCCTTTTTATTCTGATATATATCAATGCCATTAATGATCCTAAATATAGACTTATCTGGCACATTGCTCTGATTTACCTTACTTTAATTGACCTTAGACGTAATGAAAACATGGATGAGGTAAAGAAATTACATTGTTTGCGAACTGCTTTTTATTTTACACAAAGACGTTTTTTTTCAATTTTTTCCTCTTATTGGTCACTACACTGGCCGCATAACCAATTCAGAGGGAAACAAAAAATGAAAAGAGCAGATTATTTCAATCAAGCACCACAATTAATTCAACATTTATTAGGTCAGGAAGAGCTACTTAAACAACAAGCCGAAGCCACTTTCGGACTTAAAATTTGGGAGCTTGTAAAACTTAGAGCATCACAGCTAAATCAATGCGCATTTTGTATCGCAATGCACACAACTCAAGCTACTGATAGCGGTGAGTCAACAAACCGTATTATCGGTCTTAGTGCATGGAAAGACATGACATTTTACACGACTAAAGAAAGATTAGCGCTTTCGCTATGCGAAAAGTTGACAAACGCAGAGGTAATTGAAGATACTTTCTACCAAGAGTTAGCGTCTGAGTTTGACGACAAGAGCCTAGTAACACTAACTATTGCGATCAATGCTATCAACAGCTGGAATCGCATAGTTAAGATGTTTAAACCAACAGTTGAGTTTAATGATAACTGATTTATGTCTTAGTATGTATCGCCCAGAGGGTGAAATAGCAAATTATGTGCAAGCTGTTTGGTTTGCACAAACATCGCTTCAGGGCGAAGCATGGCTACCAAGTGATGGTGCCAATGGCATCATCATCCCCATTAGTGGTGAAGTATGGCTAAATAATAACAGAGTCACTGCTCCTTTTTATATTCAGCCAACAGCAACAAAGTCAGTAAAAGTATTTTATTCGGAAGCGACATGCTTCTGCGGTATCCGTTTCAAGCCTGCTGGGTTTGCATTTTTAGAAGCAGTTAACCATCCTCTAGTTGACCCCTGTAAAATAGCAACTATGGTCGAAAGCCTGCAATCTCATGCTAGTTTTGAGTTACTTTTGACGCTGCTACATCCAATGCTTTCAGTGCAAGTACCCCAACATCACTCAGCCTTGTACACACAAACTCTACTCAGTCATATCGCAAAATTAACACCTCTCGATGAAGCATATACTCAAACTCCAATCGGTAAACGTCAATTAGAAAGAAAAGTTAAGCTCCACTGTGGGATCACCCCAAAGCATCTCGCACGCATCTATAGAGCGCGACAAGCAAGACAGAGATTAAAAGAAAACCCAAACATAAATCTTGCCCAACTTGCCCTTGAGTGTGACTACGCCGATCAAGCCCATCTCATCCGAGAGTTTAAATCAATCATGCAAATAACCCCTGCAAAGTATAAAAAGCTACTGCAAGCCTCAACCGTAACCTAAGATATTACCTGCATAAAAAATCCATGTTCCTCAGTGCAGAATTAGCGTGTTGACCTCTTTTAGGTATGTAACTTGCTGTGAGTATAGAGCCGGCCACTTAGCGTTTATCCTTCGTAACATAGCAATCGATACACTCTCCCTCGCAACTAATGCGCCCCCTCCAATTGATATTATGCGACAAGCGCACAATTTCAATAATCGCTTTTTGAAGATAATAACGCCTGCTTATTTGGTTTCTTTTTTAACTCAAGCTAAACAGTCTCACGATGGTACTTTACATGTTGACAAGTCGCAGTAATATTGCTTGATTTTTAGCGAAAAATGCGTATTTCTATAAGTGTTGTACTTATTATTTGAAATCAGGTTTTGCTATGTGGACACAATCTCTTACTGTTGTTTAGATGTATTGTACTCGTCGTCGATTTTTTTAAGGGCTTCACCCGCAGGCACTAATTCTCTGTTCTCGGTCTAGAAAGTTATCACCCTCACTTTTTAACTGAAGGGTGACGGATGAGCTTTTTTGATAAAGCCTCATTTATTACTAAGGATTTAATTCCAGCGATATAAAACACCATTAGTTGATTTTTTTCTCATTTCCTTAATTAATTCGTTGCTCAAAAACAAAGAGCTATTATCCTCACTCCTAAATATATGTGTACTTTCATTGGTGTGTGAATCATTATCACAACCTACAACGTAAAGATAACAATAGCTCAACTCTAACTCTGAAAATTTTAATTCTACAGCACCTTCTTGAATTTCAATATTACTTTTAAAAAAAGGCGATAGTTTCTCTAAAATTCTATTATTTATAAAAACTTTTGGAAATAGGTAAAAGTCAAAGACCAAATCAGGGGGAGCTAACTCCCCTTTTATGTTTTCTTTTAGTGGGAAAGTGCTTAGTGACTTTACACTTAATTCAAAAAAACCTTCCATTAAAATAACTCCGGAACTTTTCCATCTTCATAAATTGGCTTGACTAAAAGACTTGAATCATTATTCGTTGATAAGTAGGTCAATAACTCTTCACCGATTTCTTTAGATACGATTATAGTACCTTCAGCTTCTTCAACCATAAAAATGTGTTTTTTATGTTTTGGGATCTTTTTTAACTTCTCTAAATCAAGGTATAAGGATAATATCTTTATATGATTCTTCCTTTTAGGGAAAACAAAAATATCACTTTTCCCCATATCTGCACATGGAATTATATTTTCAAACGAAATTAAGCTAAAGTTAGATAGAGTCTTAGAGCTTTTGTCACTAATTGATATAGGAAAAAATCGACACCGATATGGGTTATATTTTGAAAGAATCATCGAGATATCTTCCTTGCAAATAACTTCCCCTATAAAATGGAAATCTTTGATCGATTTTAATGTGTACTCTTCCTTTAATTTTATAATTTTTTTGACGCTCACATGAGGATATCCTAGGTGGCAATAGTAATCAGCTCTATCATTTGTTGTAATTGAACTGTTATTGCTCATTAAATTTTCAAATATCAAATAGTACTCTGCTATCTTATCTACACCCATAATTGCCTATATTTTCACATTGAATTCTACTTTTCTCGTACTATATTATAATTCTAAATAATATTATTAATATTTTCTCCCCAGAGAGGAGAATAAGTCCCAAATCCAGATTACAAACGCACCTCTCTTGGTTAAAAGGTAAGCAAATCTATTGCCTGCACTAGCCAAAACGCAAACTTAGTTAATAAACAACAAAGAAAAGTCCCTTAGCAAGTGGCTCCGATCTAGATTCTAATCTATGCGGGATATTTGCATTAAAAGTAGTTAAACAATTTTGTTGTGCACTTATTTTATTGCCTGCTACATAAATATCTAATTTGCCTTGCTGCAACCATAGGTGTTTGATTGAACCTCTCACATTAGCTGAAAAGGATGTTTTGCCAGCCTCATTAAAATAAAATTGATAAATTTCAGTAGTAAATAAACCACTTTGCTTTTTCAATATATGGCAGGTAAATGGGCTGTCAACTTTACTGATAATATTATCTTTTGTTGCTCTAGAGGTACTGATATTCAAAGCTCGTTCGGGCGGTTGAACTAATGTTGCTAGCTCATAGTTCATGGCTTCTGCCAGTTTTGCCAGTACCGCAATTGTTGGTACGGTTTGACCTGACTCAATTTGAGCTATCATTGAGCGACTAACACCAGATCTATCCGCCAATGCTTGTAAGCTTGTGCATTCAGCAGAACGATAGCTACGGATCAACTTGCCTATGTAATCGAAACTTAAACCATCACTCATAATATTAACTCTCGAATTTCCGTTATATTGGATATTTAATCCAACATATTACACGCATTTACTGTAAATGATAGAGTGGAGCTGAATAAAACATATACAAGGTATGGACGATGCTATTAAAAGGTAAAAAGATTTTAGTGACGGGCGCAAGTTCAGGAATAGGTATGGCAGCAGCTAAGTTATTTTCTTCAGAAGGCGCATCTGTCGCACTAGCGGCACGTAGAAAAAATAAGTTAGATGCGTTAGTTGCAGAAATAAAAAGCGCAGGTGGCATCGCAGTAGCGATTGAGGCCGATATATCTAGAACTAAAGGTGTTACAGAAATGATGGAGCAAGCAGTTAACCGTTTAGCTGGTCTTGATGGCGCATTTAATAATGCAGGTACCATAGGCAATTTTTCCCCAATGTTGAATCAGTCTGAGCAAGATTGGGATGAGACGATAAATGTGAATCTAAAATCGGTCTGGTTCAGCAGTCAATGGCAGATGAGATACTTTCAGACCAATGACATCAAAGGCTCGATTGTAAACACTTCCTCATGGTTAGCTTCCGGTGCCTTGTGTGGTTCGAGCGTATATTCAGCATCCAAAGCTGGCATTGACGCATTTGTTCGCGCAGCTGCTATTGAGGTTGCCAACAGCGGCATACGTATAAATAGTGTGAATCCTGGTGGCATCAATACCGAGATGACAAGAGAAGCATTTAACCATGACAAACTTATTCTAGATATGTTTTCACAACAGCATCCAGCAAAACGTTTAGGTGAGCCTACTGAAGTTGCCGAGCTCGCCTGTTGGTTGCTTAGCGAACGTGCAAGTTTTGTTAACGGCCAAGCAATCCATGTTGATAGTGGCTACACCATAGGTGGCCAACGGGGCAGTTAGCTGCGTTGTTTAATAGCTGTATTACCCAATAAAAAACAGGCTTAAAAACGATATTAGAAAACCAAAGTAGAGAAATATTTATGTTTAAAAAGATACTAGCCATTTCCTTATTGATAACCTCAATTTCCTCGTCACATGCCACTGAGGGCAACTTTTCAATAACCAAATTTAGGGCGGAAAGGGACATTAAAAAGGTATTAACCCTTACACAACGCCAGCAGGCTATTGTAAAAATATCTGCGCTGTCGGCTCTTGAATTAACAGAAGCCCTTCAACAAGTTGTCGCTACATCATTAGAAAAAAAAATTTATAGGGCAGCAAGATGTGGTGCTAATTTTAACTCAGCTTACTTCATACTATGGCTTTCCTCGGGCAGAAAAATCCATTGATGCACTTGCTTCTTCAATTGATAAGCATTTATCACTCACATTACCACCCGATACAAGTAAAGCGCGATATAAGAAAGGAGTAGAAGAGTATACTAAGCTGGATAATAATGGGTATCAAACAATTATTACAGCATTTAAACCTATGTCAGTAGGGTTAACAGATACGACTTACCAACTATTTGGTGATGCTTTTGGTATACCAGGGCTTACAATTAAAGAGCGGCAATTAGCGACAATTAGTGCACTCGCCGCACTGGGTACAGCAAGACCTCAACTTCAATATCACTTAGGTACAAGTATACAAGTAGGCTTAACTAAAGCGGAAATAATGGATATGGTAATATATATGCAATTTTTAGCTGGCATGCCAGCTGCTTACAATGCTGCTCTGGCGGCAAAAGAAGTGTTTGCAGCAAAGTCAGAAAACCCTTATACGGACTAACTTGTACTAACTCTACAACAAGCGCTGCTGTATTGTGGCGCTTCGATAATAAAAACGCAAAAGCCACGAGTAATTGACGATTTGTAATTCCAAACTACTCAGCTTCGATATGTTCAGTAGGAAAAGTAATAGTAAAGCGGCTCCCTATCCCCTCTTCACTTTGCACCGTAATACTTCCACGATGTTCCTTTATAATTGCATGTGTGACAGCAAGCCCCATCCCCGTTCCTTCACCCACAGGCTTGGTAGTAAAGAATGGGTCAAATAGTCGACTTATAATATCTGGGTCAATGCCAATACCATTGTCACTGATACTCAAAATGACTTCTTTGTCATTGCCCGGTGCAAGCAGAACTTCTATTGTTTTATGGGGCTTATGATCCCTATCAACCGCATACTTGGCGTTTGCAAGTAAATTAATGATGGCTTGCTTTATAGCACCATCCTTACCAAGGATTGGCGCAACATCTTCAATAGCAATGACTAAATCGTAACTTTTAAGCTGTCCACTCAGTAAGCGTAACGTGTCTTCTACTATAGGTTTTAGCGCAATGCTTGAGAAGCTATCATTATTTGAACGCGAAAAATTCATCAGATCACTAACTATGATTTTTATACGTTCACAACCGTGTAGCGTATCGTTGATGAGGTCTGGTAGATCTTCCGAAATATCATTGAGCCGTTGAGTAACATACGCCTCTTTTAGTTGCGTACTTAGCATCTGATCGTTGTCAGTATGTCCTGCCATACTCGCTAAATTAAGTAGTTCTTGTAATGCAGGTAAGTAGTGATTTAGCGACTCAAGGTTACCTCTAACGTAGGCTAGAGGGTTATTTAATTCATGAGCAACACCAGCAGACAAAGAACCCAAGGTCGCCATACGTTCATTATTAATAAGCACAGCTTGCTGGTTCTTTAGCTGCTCCAATTGGCGCTCTAGTGTTTGATTGGCAAGATATAAGGCTCTGGTTTTTTCTTCAAGTAAAGACTCTACTTCATCTCTCGCTTGCTTTTCGCGAAGGTACGCTTTTTTGTAGTCATTAGGATCAGACATCAACTTAATCCAAATGCAAAATAAGTACACAGTGATCGGCGCCTTCGTGCATACATTGGGGATGCTCTATTCTGAGTACTCTATTATAATGTTGCGCTGCACCATGGAGGAGGCCTTCCGCGCAAAAGCATAGTTTTCGGTTTGACTTGTACTTGAGTATGATGGTTTTATCGTTCTCAATAGTTGTGGTGATGGAAGGCAAGTTAGGTTCGTCATATAGCTTTTTAACTTCCATGTGAATGACGCTGTCAATTGACACCACCAGCTCTTCAAATGAACTAAACTTAGACGAAATCCCCACATGCTTTTTAGCCAAAAATCCAAACAAAGACTGTCCAAATATCGCTAATACTTCGGTTAATGGTTTATCAAGTTTACTTGCGACTCCTTGAGCTAATGCAAATAATTCCTCGTCTGGATATGCCGTGGGCGACACATATACTCTCCCCTGCGGCGCGTAGGTTTCAAGTAATTCATCCCACTCCTGCATACCGATGGTTTCGATGGCTAACTCTTCTAGACCTCTGAACACAACACCGCGCATCACGCTCTCCTATCACAAGGTTATACCGTTTTTTAATTCAATATTTGTCAGGTTAAGAGAGTAGTGTTGATACCAAGTGTATTACTGTTGACATATACAACCAACAGCATGCCTTTTGCTGCACTAGAAAGAGATATATCCCCGTCTTTAGTCAGACACAGCGCAGTACTATCAACAAGGTAAATTCCAGTGAAAAGCACTGTAAGATTAATGCTTTACTCTGCCAATTTTACTGACTTTGGCACATTCTGTTCATCAACTTGATTGACTCATTGGTTTAATTCTACTCACTCTTTGGCAAAGCACTCAGTGCCACATTAAAAGCGTGACTTTCAAAAGGTAGTGCACTTTGTGCTTTATGTAAGTGTAGAACATGAATAAAGAAATACAGTATATTTCTACTCGTTCACTGATGTATTCGCCGCATCGCCAAGTTCAGCTTCTTCATCACTTTGACTGTCTAGTGTAATTCTCTCAAGTCCCGACATGATAAGTGGAAGATCCTGCTCATCATTATGCCTGAACAGCTTTTCCTTAATACCCTGATAATAGTTACTAACAATTCCTGCTAGGTTGTTTTCCATCCAGGTCTCCACTGAATCAGAGCGCTTAAATGCTTCTGGATTTTCTTCAACATCTTCTAATACAGATAACCACATGTCTAATTCAGCCCTGACAGGCATTCCCTGTGACTCTTCCATCACGTCATTCATCCAGCCTAATCCTTGGTTTTCATAGGCTTTAATTAACTGTTTATATAAACGGCTTTTTTCGTTGTCATCGGCGGGTTTACCCTCAAACTTTATATACTCTTGATTATTTGTTTTAAAATACTCTGTATTCTCATTTTCATAATTGAGCTTACTGAGTCTTGCAAATAAATTACCGGGCTCCTCAGTATCTATTTCGCTCAACATTTCCATAAAACTTGTACGATCATTTGGCTTCACTAAAGTCGCCATATCCAATAGACCTCGACTCGTGTCGAAATCAGCACTAACGAACTTAGCATTGAGGTCTAAAATTTCTCCGTCAGAAAACTTATTACTAATAACAAATTGAGCAAAATCATTTAAAAGCTGATTGTTCATATCCCCATATGTATTTACATGTTCAAAAATGCCACTTTCGGTATATTGTAAGTCCGTGTCTACTCGGCCATCTTCATCAAGTAAATAAGGTGGAAAAACGGGATCCTCAAACACTTTATTATCGGCTTGTTCCATTAATTTAGACATCGTCTGAATGGTGTCTTGTAACACCTCATCACTCATACCGTTAAGTTTGTTTATTAACTCTGTTGAATAGTCATTTCTACGTTGTTCAAAGCTATTTACCGATAGAGACTGGACAATAAAATCCGTTAGTTGTCCTAGCTCCTCATCACTCAGTCTATTGGCAACATCAAGAAGCGCTTGTGTTGGTTTGAAGTGCGCAAATTCAAATTGTCTTTCTTCACTTAAACGATCGAATATTGACAAGAATTCATCAATTTTTTCTCGCCCTTCAAAGTCGCCGTAGGTATCTTTATAAACGCGCCCATTTTCATCTGTGCCGATGTGCTCTCGATGAATACCATAATGCTGTAATCCGATTGTCCTAAGCTCAATACCACGGATCATTCGAGGATCATAAGTAACTGGAGGCTGAGTGTAAGAAAAGTCTATAGTGAAATTGCCATTATTTTTCAATAACTCAGAGTTATCGTCATTTTTTTTTATCATTTGCGAATGCTGTCAGTGCCTCAGTCATTTTGTCTGATGAATTCGACGCGCTCACTTTCACATTACTTGTATGGAGTTGTGGCTTAATGTTCATAACTTGGATCCTTGTTATGGTAGCAACTGCATTAATTTTCTGCTCAACTTTGAAAACAATACGGTTTTATCTCAATACTTGCTCCATTTGCGCAAGTAAATCACACGCTAGCCCCGTTAAAACCTTCTTATTTAAAACACCGTAACTATCGGCAATATAACTCTGGTTAGGCTAGCGCTTGAAGAGCAACAAACCATTGCTACTAAAACTATTTTTTCATTTCAAATTAATACGTTTGCGTAATGAAGTTATTACAAAATCGGTTGGCGCAAGCGCCATTACCTTTTATCGACAAAGACAGAATAAACTTTACCCAATTTGTTCCTTTATTTAAGACCCAACTAATATCTGTCATTAAGACTTTATACATAATTGTGTATCTTTTCAGAGGTAGTGGTCGCAACCTTGTTCGTAAAGCTCCAGTGGTAAACCATCTGGATCGCTGAAAAAGGTAAATCGTTTACCCGTATATTCATCTATTCGAATGGGCTCAACAGCGACTTGATTCTGTGAAAGATGCGCAATACAAGCATCTATATCATTCACCCTAAATGCTAAGTGTCTCAATCCTTGCGCTTCTGGATGTGATATCCGTTTTGGTGGATTTGGAAACGAGAACAACTCAATTTGGCTGCCGTCAGGTAACGCCAAATCTAATTTATATGATTCTCTATCTTTGCGGTAGTTTTCATTAAGTATACGAAGACCGAGTACTTCGGTGTAAAACACCTTAGATCTTTGGTAGTTGGAACAAATAATGGCGGCATGATGTATTCCAGACAATTTCAAACATTTCTCCTCGAGCATTCAATATCTTTAAAATAAAAAAGCGGTAATTTACATTACCGCTTCACACACTCAAATAGGAACTTGGAATACACGCTGTAAAACCAAGCCTTTTCGTTACAAACGAATACCGCCATCAATTTCGACGACACGCCCTGTAAAGAAATCATTTTCAATAATATATTTTGCGGTATGGGCAATTTCTTGCGCTTCACCAAGACGTCCGACTGGTTTCATTTTTACCAAACGTTCTTTGGCTTCAGGCTTCATTGCATCAGTCATCTTTGTTCGGATAACACCTGGGGCGATTGCCCCTACTCGAATACCAAAGCGACCTAATTCTTTCGCCCAGCTCGTTGTCATCGCAACGACACCTGACTTTGCCGCTGAATAGTTGGTTTGCCCCATATTACCAGCGCGTGCAACGCTCGACATATTTATGATCACACCACCATTACCAGCTTCTACCATTTTGACAGCAGCTTCACGGCCGCACAAGAAAACACCGGTTAGATTAACATCAATAACGGACTGAAATTGCGAGAGCGACATTTTATCAATAATTTGACCATCTTTCGCTTTGAGTAACAAACCATCACGCAAGATACCCGCATTGTTAATTAATACTGAAATCTCACCAAAGTCACTGACAATGGCGTCAAACACATTTTCCACGTCCGATTCTTGACTCACATTGGCAACATAAGTTTTGACTTTTATACCAAATTGCGCCAGTTCGCTTTTCGCTTCTGCAAGTACATCTTCTTGCATATCAATTAGCGCAAGATTTGCACCTTGCTTTGCCATTTCAGTCGCCATTGCAAGACCTAAGCCTTGCGCACCACCGGTGATCACAACTGTTTTACTGTTAATATTCATAATGTTCTATTTCTCTGAATAAAGCTTAAAAATCGCGCTAAAGTCTTCATTGCCTTTACCCTGATTTTGCATCAGGTTATACAAATTCTTTGCAAGTGCCCCCATCGGCGTCGCTGAATTTGTTTGCTGCGCAGATTGCATCGCTAGACTAAGATCTTTAGCCATTAAGTCAACCATAAAGCCCGGCTTATAACCATTCGAAGAAGGCACATTTTCTAGTACATCAGGACATGGGTTGTAAAGCTCAAGTGTCCAGTTACGGCCTGAGCTATTGAGCATGATTTCGCTTAATACTTTCGGATCTAAACCATGATCGACCCCCATTTGCAGTGCTTCACTTGTGCCGGCCATAAGTATTGATAACAGCATATTGTTACATATCTTCGCGACTTGCCCCGCGCCAATGTCACCTGCATGGAAGATATTCTTACCCATGTTTGTAAGCACCACATGGGCACGCTCAAAATCTGCTTTGTTGCCCCCGACAATAAAAGTCAAAGTACCTGCCGCAGCCCCTGCCACACCACCAGAGACTGGCGCATCAACAAATGAGATACCAGATTCTGCTAATGTTTTCCCAACAAACTGAGCAGATTCAGCATCAATGGTAGAGCAGTCAATCACCTGTGTGTTTTTAGACAAATAGTTAATGAGTCCATCTTCAGCTGTATATACCGTACGCACGTGTTTGCCTGCAGGTAGCATGCTTATCACATAATCTGCTTCACGGCACACATCGCTAACAACCGCCGCCTTTGTTGCACCACTTGCCTCAAGTGCCGCTACAGCCTCAGGGTTCAAATCAAAAACACATACTTGGTGGCCAGCCTTTAATAAATTAAGGGCCATTGGAGCGCCCATGTTACCTAAGCCGATAAATCCTACTTGTGCCATTTAAGTCACTCCTTATAAGTCACGCAAAGGATGATCGCTTTCATCCCATCGAGGTGCGAAAAAACGTTCTATTGCGTCATTAGGAACCTCTGCAACCGATTTAAATCGCCAATTTGGTTTACCATCTTTATCGATAAGCAGCGCACGGACGCCTTCTTGAAACTCACCAAACTCGCCCGCAGTCACCGACATTCCTAATTCCTGCTTAAAACAGTCTTTAAGTGTTTTACCTTCACTTCTAGCAAGCTGTGCTTTTACCAGTGCGGCACTCAATGGTGAGCCATGTTTTAACGCCATTTGAGCTTTGCTCAACCACTTGTTGTCAGTACTATCCAGTCCTAAAATAAAATCAACCTGCTCTGATAAATCATCTTTCTCATCAAGCGCTTCGAACGCTGTAATCAGTGGTTTAATTTCGCTTTTTGGTGGTGCATGGGAAGCCTCATCTAGAGATAACAACAACTGAGTCAGCTTTTCGTGGTTTAGCACGTTGGTTTTTCCCCAGTTGACTTCACCTAAGTTTTGTAAAAGTAGGCCGAGTTTTTCTGAGTCCATAAAGTGATCGGCAAGTCCAACCAACTTGGCATCCGAAGCGTTAATGTTTGCAGCTGTGAGTCCCAAAAACAATCCAACACCTTTTGGCATCTTATTGAGGAAATAGCTACCGCCAACATCAGGGTATAAGCCAATGGTGATTTCTGGCATAGCAATACGTGAAGTCTCTGTCATCACTTTATGACTTGCGCCAGCCGTTAAGCCTAGTCCTCCGCCCATGATGATGCCATTACCCCAAAGTAGGATTGGCTTATCATAGTTATGGATTTGATAATCCAACCGATACTCTTCACCGAAAAAAGTTCCGATTAATGCGTTACTCGTATCTGATGACATTTCGCGATATAAACTCACTACATCGCCGCCAGCACAAAACGCTTTTTCTCCAGCTCCTTTTAATACCACCATTGCAATTTGTGGGTCGTTTGCCCAAATATCCAGTTGTGGTGCAAGCAAACGGATCATATCGAGGTTTAAGGCATTTAACGCTTTTGGTGCATTTAATGTCGCCAGCGCTATTTTCATCCCGTTATGGCATGTTGCTTGCTCGAATAAAACCGGTGCCTCTTCGTGATTTATTAACTCGAATTCAATCATTAGCCATTTACCCAATTCGCTTTGCGTTTCTCTAAAAATGCGTTTACGCCTTCTTTTTGATCTTGGGTATCGAATAAGGTTACAAAGAGTTCACGTTCAAGAGGCAATGCACTATTGATTGTGCCTGTGCGGCCTTTTTGAATAAGAGCTTTACAAGCCGTCACTGCAACAGGGCTTTGATCTTCTACTTTCTTTGCCAGTTCGAGCGCAGCTTCCAGCGCTTTACCCTGCTCAACCACTTCTTCAACTAAGCCAATTTGCTGTGCTTTGTCGGCTTTTAAGCGTTCGCCGCATAAAATCATACGCTTTGCCCAGCCTTCGCCTACAAGCCATGACAAGTTTTGTGTGCCGCCAGCACAAGGCAGCAATCCAACTTTTGCCTCAGGAAGTGCCATTTGTGCTTGAGCTTCGGCGATGCGGATATCGCACGCTAGTGCGACTTCTAAACCGCCACCCATTGCAAACCCATTGATGGCGGCAATGGATACGCCTCTAAAGTCGCTGAGTGTTTCAAACGCTTCGCCAAATACTCGAGACATGTCCGCAGCAACTCCTTTGTCACCGTCGGCAAATACATTGAGATCCGCACCGGCTGAAAAGAACTTTTCGCCTTCGCCAGTGATCACTAAAGAATAGATTTCTTTATCCGCGTTCAATTCGATTACTAGATTTTTAAGTGCAGTTAGTGTGTCTTTCGTCCACGTATTCGCAGGTGGATTTGACATAGTAACAACAGCAGTATGGCCTTGTTTTTCGAGTTTTAATTGTGCAGTCATGATGCTCTCCTTATAGGACGCTTGGGGCGCCTTCAGCTAAGATCCGACGTGCAATAATTACACGCATGATTTCGTTTGTACCTTCAAGGATCTGATGAACACGTACGTCACGTAGGTGGCGCTCCAGTGGATACTCTTTGATGTACCCATAGCCACCGTGAATTTGCAGTGCATCGTCACACACCTTAGTGCCTACATCAGTGGCAAATCGCTTTGCCATAGCGCAATAAGTGGTCTTTTCTGGGTCATTGCTATCCAGTTTAAATGCCGCCAATCGAACCATTTGGCGCGCAGCCACAAGTTCTGTATTCATATCTGCAATTTTAAATTGTAGTGCTTGGAACGCCGCTAACGGTTTACCAAACTGAGAACGCTCCTGCATATACTGCTTGGCGGTATTGAGTGCCTGCTGGGCTGTACCAATCGAGCAAGTTGCAATATTAATGCGACCACCATCAAGGCCTTGCATCGCAAATTTAAAGCCCTCGCCTTCTTGACCTAGCAGGTTTGCAGCAGGGATCCGAACATTTTCAAGCGTGATAAGACGTGTGGGTTGTGCATTCCAACCCATTTTTTCTTCTGCTTTGCCATAAATAACGCCTTCAGCATCGGCAGGAACAACAAAGGCTGAGATACCTTTAGGGCCTGCTTCACCTGTTCTTGCCATTACCACTAATACGTCCGTTTCACCTGCCCCTGAGATAAACATTTTAGAACCAGATAAGACATACTCATCACCTTCTTTTATCGCTTTTGTTTTGAGTGATGCAGCATCTGAGCCAGATCCTGGTTCTGTTAGACAGTACGAGGCCAATAATTCACCCGTTACTAACTGCTCCATATACTTTGCTTTGGTTTCTTCCGTTGCAAAGCTCGCTATCATCCACGTTGCCATGTTATGAATAGTCAACATCGCGGTTGTCGCTGTACAGCCCATTGAAAGCTGCTCAAAAATAATACTTGAGTCAAGGCGAGATAAACCCAGACCACCTGCCTCTTCTGGTGTATATAGACCGCAAAAACCAAGCTCACCTGCTTTTTGAATTACGTCTTTTGGAAAAATGTGCTCTTGATCCCATTTTGCAGCATGTGGAGCAAGCTCGCTCATTGCAAATTGGTGCGCCATGTCGGCAAATGCTTGTTGATCTTCGTTTAGGTTAAAGTCCACGCTAGACCTCTCTTGCTGTTCTGACACCCTGAATGTGTGTCGGTAGTTCTTATCGTTTTGGTAAAAATAAGCGTGCTCCCCCTGCAGAGCACGCTGCGCAATATGAGTTATCTAAGGTTGATACTCATATTTGGACCACTGACTGCCTCATCGTCAAACCAGCGTGAGGTAATCGTTTTGGTTTCGGTATAGAAACGCACGCCTTGCTTACCATAGGTATGTTGGTCGCCGTAGAATGAGTTCTTCCAACCAGTAAATGAGAAGAACGGCAATGGCACTGGAATAGGAATATTAATCCCTACCTGACCCACTTCAATTTCACGCTGGAACTTGCGTGCTGCGCCACCGCTTGCGGTGAATAATGAGGTGCCGTTACCGTACGGGTTGTTATTAATAAGGGTAATTGCTTCGTCTAAACTATCGACAAATACACAACAAAGGACTGGGCCAAAGATTTCTTCTTTGTAGATATCCATGTCAGTTGTGACGTTTGAAAACAGCGTTGGACCCACCCAGTTACCATTTTCATAACCCTCAACGGTAAACTCAGAGCCATCTAGCAAACACGTTGCGCCTTGCTGCTTACCACTGTCAATCAGCGATAGAATACGCGCTTTAGCCTGCGGTGTCGTTTGCGGACCATAAGCAGCTTCTGGATCATCCCACACGCCAGGACGAACCTTCGCCATGGCGTCTTTTAGTTCATCGACCCACTGCTGTGATTGCCCTACAAATACCGCGACTGAGATCCCCATACAGCGCTGACCACCCGCGCCAACCGAAGAACCAACAAGGTTATTGATCACTTGCTCTTTTTTCGCATCTGGCATGATAACCATATGGTTTTTCGCACCCACACACGCTTGAACACGTTTAAGATTCTGCGTACCTTTGCTGTAAATGTACTGACCGACACCACAAGACCCCACAAACGAAACCGCACGAATTTCCGGCGCTTCAAGAATTTGATCAACCTGATCTTTACTTCCGTGCACAACTTGAAGTACGCCTTTTGGCGCACCGGCTTCTTCAAACAATTCAACCAAGCGCATTGGCGTTAGTGGGTCTTGCTCTGATGGTTTAAGTACAAAAGTGTTACCACATACAATTGCCATTGGGAACATCCACAGCGGGATCATCGCTGGGAAGTTAAATGGCGTAATACCCGCACAGACACCCAGCGGTTGGGTATATGAGTAAGTGTCGATATTACGGGCAACGTTTTCTACTGTCTCACCCATCATCATTGAAGGGGCATTACATGCTTGCTCGACCACTTCGATACCGCGCCACACATCCCCTTTTGCATCTTCAAACGTCTTGCCTAATTCATGACAGATTATGGTTGCGATTTCTTCTTGATGCTCCTTAAGTAGCGCCGCATAACGCATCATAATTCGCGCACGCTCGGTTACCGGCACATTACGCCACGTTTTAAACGCTTCTTGAGCTGAATGAATTGCAGCTTGTACTTCCTCGTTAGTCGCACAAGGCACTTTTGCTAATACTTCTTGATTAGCAGGGTTAACAACGTCTAACCATTTGTCAGACTGAGACTGTGAAAATTCACCGTTGATGTATAAAGGTACTTGGTGCATGAAGCACTCCTCCCCATAAAACGAGTTAATGCGCTGCGTGAATGATTAGAATTATGGAAGACGCAGCGCCCCTTGGAACGAAATAAATTGCAGAGACTTACACTTCTACTGCGAGTGCGACAGCTTCACCACCACCGATACATAGTGACGCCACGCCTTTTGATAAGCCACGGTTTTTCAGTGCATGGATAAGTGTAACTAAGATACGTGCACCGCTCGCGCCGATTGGATGACCAAGCGCACAAGCACCACCATTGACGTTGACTTTATTGCTATCTAAGTGCATTTCGTTGATAGCCAACATAGTCACCATGGCAAAGGCTTCATTGATTTCCCAAAGATCAACGTCGGCAGTCGACCAACCTGCTTTTTCAAGCAGCTTATTCATCGCACCGACTGGCGCAACGGTAAATTCAGCTGGCGCTTGTGAATGAGTCGCATGAGCAACAATCTTACAAAGTGGTGTCAAACCGTGCTTTTTCGCTTCTGTTTCACTCATTAGAACAAGCGCTGCGGCACCGTCTGAGATAGATGATGAGTTAGCCGCGGTGATCGTGCCATCTTTTTTAAATGCTGGACGAAGTGATGGAATTTTATCTGGGCGGGCATTACCTGGTTGCTCGTCAGTATTTACCTCAACATCCCCTTTGCGCGTGCTAATCACATGAGGAGCAATTTCATTGGCAAAACTGCCATTTTCGATTGCCGCATTTGCTTTACTCAATGAGCCCAAGGCAAATTCGTCCATGTGCTCACGAGTAATGCCATATTGGTCTGCTGTATCTTGCGCAAAGCAGCCCATCGCCTTGTTGTCATAAGCATCTTCTAAGCCATCAGCCATCATATGGTCTTTGATTTCGCCATGACCCATACGCATGCCACCACGGGCTTTTGGAATAAAGTAAGGTGCATTAGTCATGCTTTCCATGCCGCCTGCGATGGCAGAATTAATGCTACCTGAGCGGATGAGATCATGCGCGAACATCGCCGCCTTCAGGCCTGAACCGCACACTTTGTTGATTGTCGTCGCTCCTGTTGAACGGGCAAGACCTGCGTGTAGCATCGCTTGACGCGCTGGCGCTTGACCAAGACCAGCGGGTAACACGCACCCCATGATCACTTCATCTATACTGGCGTCATTGAGACCTGTTTCATTCATCACTGCTTTAATAGCAGTGGCGCCTAATTCTGTGGCAGCAGCGCCAGATAGGCTTCCCATAAATCCACCCATTGGTGTACGCTTAGCAGCGACGATGACAACAGCTTCGTTACTCATTGCAAAACTCCTGTAGACAAGCCATGCTTTGGCTCATTAATATTTAACTCTGTATTCGAGCATACATAATATTTACGTTTACGCCAACGTAAATCTAAAATCAAGGCAAATGAGATTGCTGCAACTGTAAAGATTAATTGCACATATTTATTGCCAACGCCTATTCTGGCTAGCTCCAGTTAAGGTTTGATGACATTTCATACAAGCCTAATTGCTGCTTTTATAAGACTAAAGCAGGATCTATCATTCTTACTTTACCTTTACGTAAACTTCACTTATATTGGTCTAATCAGTGACGTTGTAAGTGTAAATAGAAATGCAAGAAATAAATGAACCAACCTATTCAATCAGCGAGTTAGCTAAAGAATTTGATATTACTACTCGCAGTATTCGTTTTTACGAAGATCAAGGACTACTTTCTCCTAAGCGTCAAGGACAAACGCGTATTTACTCCAAACGCGACAAAGTCCGTTTAAAACTTATCCTTCGCGGAAAACGCCTTGGCTTTACACTTGCTGAAACTGGCCGCTTATTTGAGCTTTATGATGCCGACAAGTCGAGTGAAAAGCAGCTTAAAACCATGTTGCAACTCATTGAAGAGAAAAAAGCCGATTTAAGCCAACAAATGGACGACATCAAAGTTGTCTTAATGGAATTGGTAACGGCTGAACGTCGTTGTCGCGATACATTACACGAGCTCGAAAAATAAACTCTCACAACAGGATGAATACCGATGAGCACAGTATCTTTATATAAAGAATTGAACTTTGGACTAGGTGAAACAGCAGACATGATCCGAGATCATGTCAATAGTTTTGCTACCAGCGAAATTGCCCCACTGGCTGAAAAAACAGATCAGGAAAACGCGTTTCCGAACGAGATGTGGCCAAAGTTTGGTGAAATGGGTCTACTTGGGATCACTGTCCCTGAAGAATTTGGCGGCTCAAATATGGGATACCTTGAGCATGTAATTGCAATGGAAGAGATCAGTCGTGCAAGTGCCTCAATCGGCTTAAGTTACGGCGCACATTCAAACCTCTGTGTAAACCAAATTAACCGCAACGGTAACCAAGCGCAGAAGGAAAAGTACTTACCTAAGCTTATTAGTGGTGAGCACATCGGTGCCTTGGCAATGAGTGAGCCAAATGCAGGTTCTGATGTCGTTTCAATGAAGCTGCGTGCTGAAAAGCAAGGTGACAAGTTCATCCTGAACGGAAATAAAATGTGGATCACTAATGGCCCTGATGCAGACGTTTTCGTTATTTATGCAAAGACAGACGTCAATGCAGGACCTCGTGGGATCACAGCCTTTATCGTAGAAAAAACCTTCTCCGGTTTTTCAACAGCACAAAAGCTAGACAAACTTGGTATGCGTGGCTCAAACACTTGTGAGTTGGTGTTTGAAAACTGCGAGGTACCCGCTGAAAACATCCTAGGTGAATACAACGAAGGCGTAAAGGTGCTGATGAGCGGCCTTGACTATGAACGTGTGGTATTGGCCGGCGGCCCGCTGGGTATCATGCAGGCTTGTATGGATGTTGTAGTCCCATATATTCATGAGCGTAAACAATTTAACCAGTCAATCGGTGAATTTCAGCTAGTGCAAGGTAAAGTTGCTGATATGTATACGCAAATGAATGCAGCACGCTCATACGTCTATACTGTAGCAAAAGCCTGTGACCGTGGCGAAACCACGCGTAAAGATGCCGCAGGGGCAATTTTATATGCCGCAGAACTTGCAACCAAACTTGCACTTGATGCCATTCAATTACTAGGTGGAAACGGCTACATCAACGAATACCCTACAGGCCGCCTACTTCGCGATGCCAAGCTCTATGAAATTGGCGCTGGTACGTCTGAGATCCGCCGTATGCTTATCGGACGTGAGCTGTTCAACGAAAGCCGCTAGGAGCGCTGTATGACGGTACTAAATTCTGCGGTTAATCCTCATGATCCGCAATTCAAAGCAAACAGCGATGCCATGACATCGCTGGTTGCTGATCTTAAAGATAAAGTGGCGACACTAAGCCAAGGTGGCGGTGAAGCACTCATCGCTCGTCATCAAAGTCGTGGTAAATTATTTGTCCGCGACCGCATTGAAACTTTACTCGACGAAGGCTCACCATTTTTAGAAATCGGCCAGTTCGCCGCTTTTGGTGTTTATGAACAAGATATTCCCTGTGCCGGTGTCGTTGCAGGGATCGGACGCGTGAAAGGTGTTGAGTGTATGATTGTGGCAAATGATGCGACAGTCAAAGGTGGGACTTACTTTCCACTGACGGTCAAGAAACACCTACGAGCACAAGAAATCGCTGAGCGCTGCCACCTTCCGTGTATCTATTTAGTAGACTCAGGTGGCGCGAACTTGCCAGAGCAAGATGAAGTATTTCCAGACAAGCTGCATTTTGGTCGGATATTTTATAATCAGGCTCGTATGTCTGCTAAAGGGATCCCGCAAATTGCTGTGGTTATGGGATTATGTACCGCAGGCGGCGCCTATGTGCCAGCAATGGCTGATGAAAGTATTATCGTTAAAGAACAAGGCACGATTTTCTTAGCAGGCCCGCCGCTGGTAAAAGCGGCCACAGGCGAAGAAGTTAGCGCAGAGGATTTGGGCGGCGCAGATGTGCATTGTAAAGTGTCAGGCGTGGCCGATCACTATGCAGAAAATGATGAACATGCACTGTCTATCGCTAGACAATGTATATCGCGCCTTAATCATCAGCGCCCAACGAGGCCACTACTCCAAGATGCCAAACCTCCACGTTATGATATCAGTGAAGTATATGGCATTGTCGGCACAGATCTGAAAAAACCGTTCGATGTCCGTGAAGTCATTGCCCGTATCGTCGATGACTCGCAGTTTGATGAATTTAAGCGCTACTTTGGTGAAACGCTAGTGACTGGTTTTGCCGAGATTTATGGTCACCCTGTAGGGATCGTAGCAAACAACGGTATTCTCTTTTCTGAATCTGCACAAAAAGGAGCACACTTTATTCAGCTCTGTGCACAGCGCAATATTCCACTACTGTTTTTACAGAACATTACTGGATTTATGGTCGGCCAAAAATACGAAGCTGAAGGTATTGCCAAACATGGCGCCAAAATGGTTACAGCGGTTTCCTGTGCTGATGTGCCTAAATTTACGGTATTAATTGGCGGCTCATACGGTGCTGGTAACTATGGTATGTGTGGTAGAGCATACGAACCAACTATGATGTGGATGTGGCCAAATGCACGGATCTCTGTGATGGGTGGCGAACAAGCTGCAGGTGTATTAACACAGGTAAAACAAGATGGTTTAGCGCGCAAAGGGCTTAGCATGAGTGATGTCGAAGTGAGCGAGTTTAAAAAACCGATCATTGAGCAATACGAAAAACAAGGCCACCCCTACTACGCGAGTGCTCGGCTTTGGGACGATGGCGTTATAGACCCTGCGGATACACGCACTGTACTTGGTCTTGCATTAGAGGCAGCAAGTAATGCGCCGCAAAAAGAGTCTAAATTTGGCGTATTCAGAATGTAAGGAGCACCGATGCCTGTCACTTTAACGATAACAAAAAGCAAAGTGGCGATCTTAGAGCTAAGTCGCCCAGAAAAACACAATGCCTTTAATGCAGAGGTGATTGCCGAACTTATCAAAAATATCGACTATGCCAGCGGCCTGGATGTGCGCGCTTTGATATTTAAAACCGAAGGCAAACACTTTTCAGCTGGCGCTGATCTGGCGTGGATGAAATCCATGGCAGACAATAACTACGACGAAAACGTCGCAGACTCACTAGAACTTGCCAAATTAATGCAGGTTTTAGCTACTTGTCCCCACCCGACATTATGCCTAGTGCAAGGGGCAGCTTTTGGCGGTGCACTGGGATTAATCGCCTGTTGTGACATCGCCATTGCACAGCACAACTCCAAATTCTGTTTAAGTGAAGTCAAGCTTGGTCTTATTCCGGCTGTGATTAGTCCTTATGTTATAAAAGCCATTGGTGAGCGCCAAGCAAGACGCTACTTTTTAACTGCTGAGGTATTCAACGCTGAAAAAGCGCTTGAAATGGGATTAATCCATGAGCTCAGTGACGATTTAGTTAAAAGTGAGTCTGACTTCACACAGCTGCTGCTAAATAATGGCCCTGCTGCGGTTAAAAATGCCAAAGCACTTATCAACGAAGTTGCAGGCAACGAAATCAACGAAGCGTTGATCGCCCATACAGCAAAGCGTATTGCTGAGATTAGAGTCAGTGAAGAAGGGCAAGAAGGTCTTAGTGCCTTTTTCGATAAACGTGCGCCACGCTGGCAAAACGCCGCGCACGAATAGGAGTCAATATGCTAACTAAAATTCTAGTCGCAAACCGGGGTGAAATTGCCTGTCGCGTGATGCGTACCGCGAAGAAAATGGGACTAACCACTGTAGCGGTTTACTCTGATGCTGACGCCAATGCGATGCACGTTAAGGCCGCTGATGAAGCTTACCACATTGGTCCAGCACCATCTAAAGAGTCTTATTTGGTGGCAGAAAAAATTCTTGAAGTGGCAAAGGCAGTTGGTGTGGATTGTATTCACCCAGGCTACGGGTTCTTATCTGAAAATGAAGTATTTGCCAAAGCGTGTGAGGCGGCGGATATTGCGTTTATTGGTCCGCTGGCAAGTTCAATCGAAGCGATGGGTTCAAAGACCCGTGCCAAGGAAATCATGAATGATGCCAATGTGCCTCTAGTTCCTGGGTATTATGGTGACAAACAAGAAGATGATTTCTTACAAGCCGAAGCGGAAAAAATCGGTTTTCCGGTACTTATCAAAGCCGCATACGGCGGCGGCGGTAAAGGCATGCGCGTAGTACGAGAAAGCAGCGAGTTTTTATCTGCGCTGTATGGTGCTAAGCGTGAAGCGGCGGCAAGTTTTGGCAATGACTTAGTACTGCTTGAACGCTTTGTAGATAAACCTCGTCATGTTGAAGTACAAGTTTTCGCTGATAGCCACGGTAACTGTGTTTATCTCGGTGACAGGGACTGTTCACTACAGCGTCGCCACCAAAAAGTGATTGAAGAAGCGCCCGCACCAGGTTTGAGTGATGCGATGCGCAAAGCCATGGGTGAAGCAGCAGTACGCTGTGCGCAGGCGATTAATTACCGCGGCGCTGGTACTGTGGAATTCTTACTCTGTGGTGATGAATTTTTCTTTATGGAGATGAATACTCGGCTACAAGTAGAGCACCCAGTAACAGAAATGGTAACTGGTCTTGACTTAGTCGAATTGCAATTAATGGTCGCGGCGGGTGAACCGCTACCGCTGACTCAACAGCAGGTTTCGTTATCTGGTCATAGCTTTGAAGCACGTATTTACGCAGAAGATCCTGAAGAGAACTTCATGCCGTTTTCAGGTGTACTAGCTCACCTTAGCTTTCCTGAAGCCAAAGATGGCGTAAGAATTGACACAGGCGTGCAGCAAGGCGATGAGATCAGCCCGTTTTACGATCCTATGATCGCAAAGCTGATTGCTCACGGCAAAAACCGCGAGCAAGCATTACTCAAACTAAAATCGAGTTTAGAGCAAGTCCATCTGTGTGGTTTAAAATCCAATATCGCATTTTTGCACTACCTAGCCGGACACCCTACTTTTACAACCGGTGCACCAGATACCCACTTTATTGATACGCAAACTGAGGTACTAACTCAATCGAATACGCCGTTGGATAAAATGGTGCTACTAGCAGGTGCAGCCTATCTTAGCCACCAACAACCATGTAAAAAGACGGTGTGGGGAAACTTAGGCTTTAGACTTAATCAAACCGCGAAAGTTGATTTGCCATTTGTGGATCATGCTGCCTGTGCCTATCAATCTCAAGATGGTTGGAAGATTTCGTTTAACGAGCAAACCCATCATGTTGAATGTAAATTAGAAGGACACCAGTTAACGGTAGTCATTGATGGTGCCCGATTACGCGCAAGTGCGGTTGTTACCGAAACCGCCATTACCATTATGTATGGCCCTCATCAACATACCGTTGAGCTTAAGTCAAAGCATTATATTAGCGATCATGAGCACGAAGCTGCGCCTTTGGCTGCCCCATTAAACGGCACTGTCGTTAAGCATTTATTGTCCGTCGGCACCCAAGTCAGCAAAGGTGATGCTGTAGTGATTATAGAAGCCATGAAGATGGAATATACCCTCAATGCGCCTTTTGATGGCAAGCTGACTTCATACTGCTTTGCAGAGGGTGAGTTGGTCAGTCATGGCGATATGCTGGCGATTGTTGAGGAGCAAGACTAATGGCTGACTATCCGGCTCGCGTAAAAATTGTAGAAGTGGGTGCACGGGATGGCTTACAAAATGAGGTCAGTGTTGCCACTGAAGCTAAAATAGCGCTGGTTAATGCACTCAAAAACGCTGGCCTCAAGCACATTGAAGCTGGTGCATTTGTGTCACCCAAATGGGTGCCACAAATGGCTGACTCAGCTGCGGTTATTCAAGGCTTTACGCGTAGTGATGACGTTGAAATAAGTGCGCTGACGCCAAACCTCAAAGGCGCCGAGCTTGCACTTGAGAATCAGGTTGACGAATTTGCTATTTTTACAGCAGCCAGTGAAGCGTTCACCCAAAAAAACATCAACTGCACGATTGAACAAAGTATTGAGCGCTTTCGCCCCGTTGTTGACCTTGCACAAAAAAACAACATAAAAGTAAGAGGTTATGTAAGCTGTGTGGTTGGCTGCCCATATCAAGGAGCTGTACAACCAGAGCAAGTTTTAGCGGTATGTAAACAATTGTTGTCACTTGGTTGTTATGAAATTAGCCTAGGTGACACTATCGGTGTTGGTACGCCTAAAAAAGTTCAACAGTTACTCACCTTGTTACTACAACATATCCCAGCTGACAAGCTTGCGGTGCATTTCCATGATACTTACGGGCAAGCTTTAACGAATATTCACACTGCCTTACAAATGGGGATCGCGACTGTTGATAGCGCCGTTGCAGGGCTCGGTGGTTGCCCTTACGCCAAAGGTGCGTCAGGAAATGTTGCCACTGAGGATGTAGTTTACTTGCTGCAAGGGCTTGGCATTGAGTGTGGAATTGATTTAGAAAGGCTAGCAAAAGCAGGATGGACAATTTGTGATGCGCTAGGCAAGACACCAAGCAGTAAAGTGTCGTTGGCACTCAAACAAACTTGTCAATCTTAAAACAATAACATCATTAGGAGTGGGTTTATGGCCGGTTTCGATAAAGTCGTATCAAGCTACAGCGAAGCGATGGCAGGTCTGAAAGATGGTGATACCATCATCGCAGGTGGCTTTGGCTTGTGTGGTATTCCAGAAGGCTTAATTACAGAAATTAAGCGCATGCAAACAAAAGAATTGACTGTAGTTTCGAACAATTGTGGTGTCGATGATTTTGGTCTAGGTATTTTGCTTAAAGATCGTCAGATTAAGAAAATCATTGCATCTTATGTCGGTGAAAATGCGCTGTTTGAACAGCAACTTCTTGATGGCATTATCGACGTTGAGTTGACACCACAAGGGACGCTTGCAGAGAAAATGCGCGCTGGTGGTGCTGGGATCCCAGCTTTTTACACAGCAACAGGTTATGGTACACCTGTCGCACAAGGTAAAGAAGTAAAGGAATTTGATGGCCGACCGTATATTTTGGAAGAGTCGATCACCGGTGAGTTTGCTATTGTTAAGGCGTGGAAAGCCGACCGCTATGGCAACTTAGTATTCCGCCATACCGCAATGAACTTTAACCCGATGGCGGCAACAGCTGGGAAAATCACGGTAGCGGAAGTAGAAGAGATTGTGGAGCCCGGCGAGCTTGAGCCGAGCCAAATCCACACCCCGGGCATTTATGTCAATCGCGTGATCAAAGGTGACTTTGAAAAACGTATTGAACGTGTCACAACGCGCAAATAGGAGGCAATCATGGGTTTAAATCGTGAACAAATTGCGATGCGCGTGGCGCAAGAGCTAGAAGATGGTTACTACGTAAACTTAGGCATAGGCATTCCAACCTTAGTTGCTAACTATGTACCTAGCGGCATTGAAGTAATGCTGCAATCAGAAAATGGCTTGCTAGGCATGGGTCCCTACCCAACCGAAGACCAAGTTGACGCTGATATGATAAACGCTGGTAAAGAAACCGTGACAGCTGCGACGGGTGCAGCAATTTTTAATAGTGCAGAAAGCTTTGCCATGATCCGTGGTGGTCATGTAGACTTAACGGTACTAGGTGCATTTGAAGTTGATCAGCAAGGCAATATCGCGTCTTGGATGATCCCGAAAAAATTAATCAAAGGCATGGGTGGTGCAATGGATTTAGTTGCCGGTGCACGCAACATCATAGTGACCATGACCCATGCTAGTAAACACGGCGACTCTAAGCTACTTGAATCATGCACACTCCCGCTTACTGGCGTGAACTGTGTAAAGAAAATTGTCACTGATTTGGCTGTGTTAGAAGTAAAAGATGGCGCATTCCATTTGCTAGAACGCGCACCGGGTGTTAGTGTTGATGAAATAATCAGCAAAACTGCGGGTAAACTTATCGTTGATGGCGATATTCCTGAGATGCAGTTTGAGGCTTAATAAGCCGCCACATTACCCAAAAATGTACCGACCTCATTCCCAGTGCCAAAGGCGCTGAGTTACCCAAAACCCCTCGCAAGAGGGGTTTTTTTTCTTGTTCTCATTAAAAAACCTTCACTTTATACCAATTTTCTTAATTAAGTGGTCTATTTTGAGGTGAGAAAATCTTGTCGATAACACCGCTTCCACGTCCTGCTCACGCCGAGGTACCTACGTCC